>NZ_PKFA01000045.1:0-74557 GCF_002919275.1 Thermocrispum sp.
TCCGCGCGCCGCGCATGAAAGCCGGCCGAACGGGATATCCATCCGGCGTGCCAGCGCAACACCCCTCGCCCGTCGGAGAAGGAACGTTCCGCACCATCGTGCGGGACATCCCCCGGCTTCTCCGGCATCCGATCTGGACCCGTCGGGAACACATCGGCCGAGGCCAGGGCGTGTTGCTGATCCCGGGCTTCGGGTTCGGCGACCGCAGCCTGGCATTGGCGCGCACCTGGTTCGCGGCGCGTGGCTATCGCGCCATCGGTTCCCGCACCGGCTTGAACGTCGGCTGCACCACCACCATGGTGGAGCGACTGGAGCGCACGCTGGAGCGGCATGCCGAGGCGACCGGCCGCAAAGTGATCGTCTTCGGCCAGAGCCGCGGCGGCTGGCTGGGGCGCATCGTGGCGGTCCGCCGGCCCGACCTGGTCGGCGGACTGGTCATGCTGGCCAGCGCGGTGCTCAACCCCCTGGGCGGCAGGGCCAAGTTCCTCGCCGTCGCCCGCGTGATCGCCCGGCTCGGCACCGCCGGCATCCCCGGCGTGGTCGACCAGGACTGCTTCACCGGCCCCTGCTACCGCACCAACCGCGAGCACCTGGACAGCCCGCTGCCCGGCGACATCCCGGCGGTCTCCGTCTTTTCCCGGCACGACAAGATCGCGCCGTGGGAGCTGTGCCGGGACCCGAGTGCAGAACACGTCGAAGTGCGCAGCACCCACACCGCCATGGCGCTCGACCCCGACGTCTACGCCGCCCTGCTCCCCCGCTTGACAAGCTGGGCCAGCTGAGTATCACCGGCACCTTCGCGGCCACCTGACCAGCACTTTCGCCTGCCGCGTCGGGCGTGCGACGCAATCCGCTCACCGCGCATCGAGCCTTCCCTTTCCGCCGTGCCAAGGCGGCCGAACCCCGGCTCGGCCACCTCGTCGCCCCACCTTCCCTGCGGCGCATCAAAGTCTATGTTGCTCGACATATCCTCTGCCATGCTGTACGGTACCTAGCCAAGTCAGCCACGTGTTGCAGCTCACAACACAAGGGAGTGGAGAGATCGTGCAGCGCCTGGACTGCCGAACGCGCAGCGTCGCCACGACGCCGCACCGGCCGGCGGGAGACGCACATCGCGCGGCGGCGCACCGACCCGCGAGACACACACATCGCGCGGCGGTGACGCCATGGTGATCCGCCTCCTGCGCCGCCTCGGCATCTCGCTCGTGTCCCTGTTCCTGGTGGCGGTGGTCGTCTTCCTGCTGATGCAGGCGGCTCCCGGCGATGCCGCGGAGGCATTGGTGGGCAGCGACGCGACGGCGGCCGAGGTGGAGGCCGCCCGCGAGCGGCTGGGACTCAACGAGCCGCTGGTCGTGCAGTTCGGCAACTGGCTGCTGGCAGCGGTGCAAGGCGACTTCGGCACATCGCTGTACTCGGACCGGCCGGTGATCGACTCGCTGCTGGCGGCGGCGCCCGCCACCATCTCGATCTCCGTCGTCGCGCTGCTGATCGCCGCGGTGCTCGGCGTGACGGCGGGCACCGTCGCCGGGCTGCGCCAGAACAGCTGGGCCGACCGCGGCGTCTCGCTGCTGGCCACCCTGGGCATCGCAATGCCCAACTTCTGGGTCGGCCTGCTGCTGGTCTCGGTGTTCGCGTTCGATCTCGGCTGGCTGCCCGCCACCGGTTACGTGCCCATCGAGCAAGGATTCGGCGACTGGCTGCGGCACGTCATCCTGCCCGCCTTCGCCCTGGCCCTGGCCATGACGGCCGAGGTCGCCAGGCAGACCCGCGGCGGTGTGGTCGACGTGCTCTCCCGGCCCTACATCCTGGCCGCCCGTGCCCGTGGCGCCAGCCGCGGCTGGCTGGTCCGCAAGCACGTCCTGCGCAACTCGGCCATCCCGGTCGTCACGGTCTTCGGGCTGCAGTCGGCGTCCCTGCTGGGCGGTGTCGTGATCATCGAGGCCGTCTTCGGCATCTCCGGATTGGGGACGCTGGCGATCACCTCGGTCGTCCGCCAGGACTACCCGGTCATCCAGGCCTACGTTGTCCTGGTCGCGCTCATCGTCATCGTCATCAACCTGCTGGTCGACATCTCCTACGGCTGGATCAACCCGAAGGTGCGCTCATGACCACGTCAGCTGCGTCGTCCGCGGTCGTGCCGTCCCAGGGAAAGCGGCCCGCCTTCCGCACCGTGCGGCTCATCCTGCGAAGGCCGGCAGGAGCAGTCAGCTTCGCGTTTCTCGTCGGCCTGGTGGTCACGGCGGTGTTCGCGCCCGTCCTCGCCCCGTACGACCCTTATGCCCAAAGCCTCAGCGAGCAGTTCCAAGGTCCGAGCGCCGCGCATTGGCTGGGCACCGACGACTACGGGCGGGACGTGCTCAGCCGCCTGATCTACGCCACCCGCATCGTGGTCGTCGCGCCGGTGGTGGCGGTGGGCATCGCCGTTCTGCTTGGCCTACCGGCCGGGCTGCTGGCCGGCTACCTCCGTGGGCGATTCGACGCCGTGCTCTCGCGCATCGCCGACGCACTGCTGAGCATTCCGGCGATCGTCGCGGCCATCGCCATCGTCGCGGTCCTCGGACCCGGCATCGGACCGACCATGATCGCCATCGGCCTGGTCTTCGCTCCCCGTCTGTACCGCATCGTCCGTGGTGCCACGCTCACCGTGGTCGAAGAGGGCTACATCGACGCCGCGGAATCCATCGGCTGCTCGACCCGCCGGATCCTCTGGGTGCACTGCCTGCCGAACGTGCTGGCCCCGCTGCTGGTGCAGGTCACGCTGATGATGGGTTTCGCGCTGCTGGCGGAGGCGGGCCTGAGCTTCCTCGGGCTCGGCGTGCAGCTGCCGGAAGCGAGCTGGGGATCGATGCTCAAAGCCGCCGCCGACCAGCAGTTCCGCGCCCCCTACGCGGTCGTTCCGCCCGGCGTCTGCCTGACCCTGACCATCCTCGCGCTCAACACGCTCGGCGACGTGGTGCGCGACGTGACGGCCGATCGGAAGAACTCATGAACGCCACCGCTGCTCGGCACGAAACGGTGCTGTCCGTCGACACGTTGCGCCTGGACCTGCTGGGCTCTCCCGGCCAGCCCGGCCTGGTCGAGGACGTGAGCTTCCAGGTGCGCGCCGGGGAGACCGTCGCCCTGATCGGCGAGTCCGGTTGCGGCAAGTCGATCACCTCCCTGGCCGTTCTCGGTCTGCTTCCCCCACAGGTCGTCGTCGCGTCCGGGACCATCTCCGTCGCCGGGGAGGACGTCACGGCCGCCACCGCCCGGCGCATGGACGCATTGCGCGGGTCGGTCGTCGGTTCGGTGTTCCAGGACCCCATGTCGAGCCTCGACCCGACGATGACCGTCGGCGCGCAGATCGCCGAGTCCCGGCGGCTGCACCTGCGGGAACCCCGCAAGGTGGCGCTGGAGAGAGCCGTCGAGTTGCTCGAGCTGGTCGGGATTCCCAACCCCCGGGCCCGGGCCGCAGCCTACCCGTACGAGCTGAGCGGGGGCATGCAGCAGCGGGCGTTGATCGCCGCCGCCATCGCCTGCGAACCGCGGTTGCTCATCGCGGACGAGCCGACCACCGCGCTCGACGTCACCGTCCAGGCGGAGATCCTGGAACTGCTGGCCGACCTGCAGCAACGCACCGGGATGGGCATGCTGCTGGTGACCCACGACCTCGGCGTGGTCGCCGGCATCGCCGATCGCGTCGTGGTGATGTACGCCGGCCAGACGGTCGAGCAGGCGCCCACCGAAGAACTCTTCGCCAACCCCGCGCACCCCTACACCAGGGCCCTGCTGTCCTCGGTGCCGCAGGCAGGCAGACGGCTGACCGCCCTGCCGATCATTCCCGGCCGAGTGCCACCGGCGGGCGCCTTCCCCGCCGGATGCCGCTTCCACGATCGCTGCGCCTTCGCCGAGGCACGCTGCCTGGACGGCGAGATCCCCGTCGCGGCAGTGCGCGACGACCACGACAGCCGCTGCCTGCGGGTCGACGCGGTGACCCGATTGGAGATGTCGTCATGACCACGAACGAGACGCCGGTGACGTGGCCATCGTCCCGCCCAGCACGAAGCAGCTCGGCCCAGGCCGCGGTGTTCCGCGCGCACGGGCTGAGCAAATCGTTCCCGGTGCGCAGCAGATCGCTGCTCCGCGCCCGGCGATTCGTGCGCGCGGTGGACGCGGTCTCCCTGGACGTTGCCGAAGGGCAGACGGTGGGAGTGGTCGGCGAATCGGGATCCGGCAAGTCCACGCTCGGCCGCTTGATGACCAAGCTGCTTCCGGCCGACGAAGGCTCCCTCACACTCGACGGACGGGACGTCACCAAGCTGAACCGCGCGGAGCTGCGGGATTTCCGCCGCCAGGTGCAGATCATCCACCAGAATCCGTACGGCTCCCTGGACCCCACCAAGACCGCGGCACATGCGATGACCGAGCCGCTGCTGGTGCACGGCCTGGCCACCCGAGCCGAGCTCACCCGGCGAGCGGAAGAGCTGGCCGAGCGGGTCGCGCTGGATCCGCGGCTCGTCACGCGCTACCCGGACCAGATGTCCGGGGGTCAGCGGCAGCGAGTGGCCATCGCGCGGTCGCTGTCGCTGTCCCCGCGCTTTCTGGTCGCCGACGAACCGACCTCGGCGCTCGACCTGAGCACTAGGTCGGAAATCCTGAATCTGCTGCTGCAGCTGCAGGAGGAAGAAGGCCTCGGCTTGATCCTGATCTCGCACGACTTCGCCACCATCCGGCACCTGTCGCACGAGATCGCGGTCATGTACCTGGGCCGGATCGTGGAGCGCGGCCCGGCGACCGCCGTGGTGGACAACCCCCAGCACCCCTACACCCGCGCCCTGCTGTCCGCTGTGCCCATCGCCGATCCGGTGGTGCAGCGTTCCCGTCGGCGCATCGTCCTCGACGGGGAAATCCCCAGCCCCGACGACGTCCCGGCGGGCTGCCGATTCCGTACCCGGTGCCCGCTGGCTACCGGCCGATGCGCGGAAATCGACCCGCCGACCGTCGACGTGGGCGGCGGCCACCACGTGGCGTGCCTGCTGCCCGGCTCTGCACCAACCACATCCGCCGTATCGCACTGATCGGAAACCGAACCCGGGCGAGATCGACCATCTCGCCGTGATCCGCACCGCACAACTCCCCTTTTTCCGTCTCGCAGTAAGGAATTGCCATGAGGCGATCAACCATTCGCGCGCTCGCTGCGTCCGCCGTGCTTGCCCTGGTCGCAGGCTGTGGCGGGACAAGCACCGGTGCCGACTCCCCCGCCGGCGACGTCAAGCCTGGTCAGGGCCAGGTGGTGCGATGGGGAACCTCCACCATCCCGACCTCGCTCGACCCGGCGACGGCGGGCGACGCCGTGCAGTACGTGTACCTGGGATTGATCTACGACTCACTGGTCGACGCCGATTACGACGGCACCCTGCACCCGCAACTGGCGACCGAATGGAAACTGTCCGAAGACGGCAAGACCGTGGACTTCACCCTGCGCGAGGGCGTCACATTCCAGGACGGAACTCCATTCACCGCGGACGCGGTCGTGGCGAGCATCGAACATTTCAAGTCACCGGAGAGTCTGCTCGCCGGAAGCCTTGCGTTGATCGAATCCGTCGAAGCCGTGGACGACCTGCACGTCCGATTCAAGACCAACCGGCCCGCCGGGGATCTGCCCAACCTCATGGCCGGGTTCGCGGGCATGATCGTCAGCCCGAAGAGCCTGAAGGCAGGCAACACCAGCACGAAGCCGGTCGGCGCCGGCCCGTTCACGGTCAGCAAGGTGACCGACGCCAAGATCACATTCGAGTACTGGGACGGCTACTGGGCCGCCGACGAAATCGTTCCCCGCGGTGTGGAAGTCGGCGTCTTCACCGACGACGCGGCACGCCTGAACGCGGTCAAGTCGGGCGAGATCCACGCCGCGATCATCCGGCCCAACCAGCTGGCTGAGGCCGAGGCGGCCGGGCTCAAGACGTACGAAGAGCCCGCGGCCACCGCGTACGGCCTGGCGATCAACGCCGACCACCCGGTGCTGGGCAAGCCGGAAGTGCGCAAGGCCATCTCCAACGCCATCGACCGGGAACGCATCAGCAAGTTCCTGCTCGACGGCAAGTGCACCGTGTCGGCCCAGCCGTACCCGAAGGAGCACATCGCGCACGACGACAGCATCGACGAGGCCCCGTATGTCGCCTACGACCCGGACAAGGCGCGCGCGGCGATCAGGCAAGCCGCACCCAACGGCCTGTCGGTGACCATCCTGACCCCGAACGTGTCCGCATACCAGCGGCTGTCCGAGGTGTTGCAGGAGCAGCTCGGCAAGGTCGGCATCACCGCGAAGATCGAGGCCATCGACTACGCGGACCTGCTGGCCCGCAAGCGCGCCGGGGACTACGACCTGATCGTCACGCTGTTCACCGCCTCCGCTCCGGACGTGTCCACCTGGGCCGAACAGAACTACGCGGTCAAGGCGGGCTCCGGGAAGTTCATCGATCCGCGGATTCCCGACCTCATCACCGAATCGCGGCGCAGCGCCGACCCGGAGACCAGGGCCAAGGCGTTCGGCCAGATCACCAGGGTCGCGCTCGAGGCCGGGACCAACCAGGTCGTCGTCTGCCTGCCGTCGCACACCTTCACCTCCGTCGCAGGCGCGACCGGGTTCGCGGTCAACGACCCAAGGCGGATGAACGTGCCGTGACGGCTTGCTCCGCGGTGAGGGCGCAACCGGAGCCCCCAGCCCTCACCGCGGAGCTCCCCAAGCGCGCCGCACCGCCGGAAAAGAACGGCGCGAGACCAGCGTCAGATCGTGACTGGCCAAGCGTGCGCGGCACCGCCGAGCCGACCGAGAGGAAGCCATGCCGGACTTCACCATCGCCACCGAGGTTTCCGACGACCACGTCGCGGTCGTCACCTTCCGCCGGGGACAGCACAACTTCTTCTCCGCGGAGATGATCGCCGCACTGGCCGGCACCTTCGCCGAGCTGTCCGCGTCTGAGCACGTCCGAGCAGTCGTGCTCGGCAGCAGCGGCAAGCACTTCTGTGCGGGCGCCGATCTCTCCGGCGGGGTTTCCGGAGCCCGCCTCACCAGCCCGGACCAGGTACACATCTACGACGCCGCGGTGCGGCTGTTCCAGCAGCCGCTTCCGGTGATCGCCGCCGTGCAGGGCGGCGCGATCGGCGGTGGGCTCGGCTTGGCGCTGGCCTGCGATTTCCGCGTCGCATCCGCGGCGAGCCGGTTCTCCGCCCCGTTCGCCGGTCTCGGCGTGCATCACGGCTTCGGGCTCTCCGTGACGCTTCCCCTGGTCGTCGGCCATCAACGGGCATTGGACCTGCTGCTCACCGGGCGCCGCATCGGCGGCGACGAGGCCGCCTCGATCGGCCTGGTCGACCGGCTCGCACCAGTCGGTGGCGAGCTGGCCGCGGCCAAGGAACTCGCCGCCGAGATCGCGGGCAACGCGCCACTGGCCGTTCGCTCCATCAAGGCGACGCTGCGGTCCCGGCTCGCTGCCGAGGTTCGCGCTGCGACCAGGCACGAGAAGGCCGAACAAGACAGGCTCTTCACCACCCACGACGCCCGGGAAGGCGTTCGCGCCGGCGCGGAGCGGCGGCGGCCGGAGTTCCTGGGGCGCTGATGACCGGGAAACCGCTGCACGGTCTTCGCGTCGTCGAAGTCGGCTCGACGTTGTCCGCGCCGTACTGCGGCCTGCTCCTGGCCCAGCTGGGCGCCGAAGTGCTGAAGGTCGAGCCTCCGCACGGCGACATCACCCGGCAGATCGGGGCCGCTCGCTCGCCCGGCATGGCCAGCCTGTTTCTGGCGCTGAACACGGACAAGCAGAGCATCGTGCTCGACTTGCGCAGCCACCGTGGTCGCGAGCAGCTGCACTCCCTGATCGGCGACAGCGATGTCGTGCTGCACAACATGCGCCCGGACGCGGCCCAGCGGGCCGGGCTGGCCGCCGAGGAGGTCCGGTCCCGGCACCCATCCGTCGTGTTGTGCGCGATCCAGGGCTACGCCACCGGCTCCGGCGCGGAGAACCGTCCCGTCTACGACGACATCGCTCAGGCCGAGTCCGGGATGGTGTCGGTCCAGGCGGCGTTGAGCGGCCGCCCCAGCTACGTGGCGACCGTGCTGGCGGACAAGGCCAGCGGCATGATGGCCGCTTTGGCGATCCTCGCCGCCCTGCGGCGGCGGGACCGAACCCGACGGGGAGCGGTGATCGAGATCCCCATGGTCGACGTGACGACCGGGTTCGCCCTGCTGGAACATCTGGCCGGGGAAACGTTCGACCCCGCCGTCGGCCCACCCGTCTATCGTCGCGTCACCTCTCCGCACCGCGGTCCCTACCGCACGGCCGACGGATGGCTGAGCGTGACCATCTACACCGCCGCGCAATGGGAGCGTTTCCTCACCCACATCGGCCGCGCGGACCTGTTGCGCGACCCGCGTTTTGCGAGCGTCACCGGCCGCTCGGCGAACATCGACCAGCTGTATCGGCTGCTCGAAGAGCTGATGCCGACCACGACGACCAGCAATTGGCTCGACCTCTTCGCTCAGCTCGACATTCCCGCGGCGGAGGTGCGCGACGTAGCGTCGGTGATCTCCGAACGCGGTGCACGGGCGATCACCCACACACTCGCCCACCCCACCGAAGGAAAGCTGCGCTTCCTCCCCCTCGGCGTCAGGATCGACGGGAAACAGCTCCGGCCGGACCGCCCGCCGCCGCTGCTGGGTGAACACACCGAGCAGGCCCTACGGCGGCGAGCAGGCCGAACGACCACACCGGAGACAAGCGCCCGTTCAACACTTGGCTGATCAACATAGACTGTGGTTAACTGTCAACAGGAGGGCTGCTCGATTGACTGAGTACGAGACCATCCGGTACGAGAGCCCGGCGCCGAAAGTGGCGCGCATCGTGGCGAGCCGGCCGGAAAAGCGGAACGCACAGAGCTATCGCATGCTCTACGAGCTCAACCAGGCATTCGACAAGGCAGCGCAGGACGACGACGTCAGCGTCGTCATCGTCGCCGCGGAAGGCCCCGACTTCTCCGCCGGTCACGACCTCACCGACACCGAACGGGCCGAGGTGCTGGACGAATTCGACACCGTCGGCACCTGGTGCGGCTTCGGCTGCCCGGGCGCGGAGGGCCGGATGGCCGCGGAGATGGAGATGTATCTCGGGCTGTCCGAGCGTTGGCGGAACATCCCGAAGCCGACCATCGCCGCGGTGCAGGGCCGCTGCATCGCGGGCGGCCTGCAGCTCGTCTGGCCGTGCGACATCATCGTGGCCGCCGACGACGCCTCGTTCCGGATCAACCCGGTCGAGATGGGCGTGGCCTGCGCCGAGTTCTTCCACGAACCGTGGGAGCTCGGCGTGCGCAAAGCCAAGGAGCTGTTGTTCACCGCCGACTACTTCAGCGCCGCCGAGGCGCACCGGCTCGGCATGGTGAACCACGTGGTGCCTGCCGGCGAGCTCGAATCGTTCACGCTGGAGCTGGCCGAGCGGATCGCCACGAAGCCGCTGTTCGCCCTGAAGCTGGCCAAGCAAGCCGTCAACGCCGCACAGGACCAGCAGGGGCGGAAGGCCTCGTTGCAGATCGGCTTCGCCTACCACCAGCTGTCGCACAGCCACAACCAGGAGGTCCACGGCGTTCCGGTGGACCCCACCTTCTTCAAGCAGTGGGAGGCGAAGCGGCAATGAGTGCCACCGAGGCGAAGGCCGTCGACGCCGAGCCCGGCGCGGCCGTGTCCTTCGGCATGCGCGGCAAGGTGCTGTGGGTGCACCTGCAGCGGCCCGAGGTGCTGAACGCGATCAACCCCGACATGGTCGACGGGCTGCACCGGGCGGTCGACCGCGCCGAGCAATCCGACGTGCGGGCGGTGGTCGTCCGCGGCACGGGCCGGGCCTTCTGCGCCGGCGCCGATCTGGTCGAGGTCCCGGGCGAAGAACCAGACGTCGGTCGTATCGAGGCGATCGTCGACCGGGTGGCGGCGGTGGTCAATCGCATCGCCGCGTTGCCGAAGCCGGTCATCGCCGGGGTCAACGGCATCGCCGCGGCGGGCGGCCTGGAGCTGGTGCTCGCCTGCGACATCGTGATCGCGTCCGAGCAGGCGCGGTTCGCCGACGCGCACAGCAACTACGGCCTGCTGCCCGGCGCCGGCGGCGCGGCACGGCTGCCTCGCGCGGTCGGCCCCAACCTGGCCAAACGCCTGATGTTCACCGGCGAGTTCGTCTCGGCGGAAGAGCTGGTGCCCACCGGCTTCGTCACCCGCGTGGTCGCCGCGGACGAGCTGGATCGGGTCTTGACGGAGGTCAGCGAGTCGCTGGCGGCACGCAGCCCGCGTGTCCTGGCGGCGATGAAGCGCATGGTCGACGCCGCCGGTGACGTGACGCTCAAGGACGGGCTGGCCGCGGAGGCCGACACCCTGCGCGACTACCTGCGCACCCGCGACGTGCTCATCGGCCTCGCCGCATTCCGTGACGGCACGCGCCCGGTTTTCGAGGACTGAGCCATGGCCGGGACGCAGATCTTCGTTGCCGGGGTCGGGATGACCCGCTTCGGGAAGTTTCCCGACGTCAAGCCCCGCGAACTGGTCCGCGCGGCGGTGTCGGAGGCACTGGCCGACGCGGGCATCGCGCCCGAACGGATCGAGGCCGTCTGTTTCGCCAACGTCTTCGCCGGGAGTTTGCAGGGTCAGGAGTCGGTCCGCGGGCAAGTGTGGTTGGACGGCACGCCGCTCGCCGGTGTGCCGGTGTTCAACGTCGAGAACGCCTGCGCCAGTGGCAGCTCTGCCCTGTCGCTGGCGCGCACGGCCATCGCGGCCGGAGAAGCGGAGAACGTTCTCGTGGTCGGTGTGGAGAAGCTGACGCACGAGGACAAGCGCCGATCGCTCGCCGTCATGGCGGGTGCGATGGACCAGGAGCGGCTGCCGGAGTTGCGGCGCTCGCTCGGCCTGACCGACGCGTCGGCCTCGCCGTTCATGCAGGTCTACGCGAACTACGCCCGCTCGTACATGGATCGCAGCGGAGCCACCGCGGAAGACTTCGCGCTGGTGGCGGCGAAAAGCCACGCCAACGGTGCACTGAACGACCGAGCGCAATTCCGCAAGCGCCTCACCCCGGAGGAGATCCTGGCCGCGCGCCAGGTAGCCGGTCCGCTGACCGTCCCCATGTGCGCACCCATCGGCGACGGAGCCGCCGCGGCGGTGCTGACGGCATCGCCACCGGCCCCGGCGCGAGCCGTGAAGCTGCTGGCCTCGGTCGTCGGCGCGGGTGTGCGCGGCGAGGACGACGACCTGGTGCGGCGGACTGCCGAACGCGCCTTCGACAAAGCCGGTGTCGCCCCGGAGGACGTCGACGTCGCCGAGGTCCATGACGCGGCGGCTCCGGCGGAAATGATCGTCATCGAAGAGCTCGGACTGGTCCCGGACGGCAAGGCGGTGGCCATGGTCCGGGCCGGTGAGATTGCCATCGGTGGCCGCCTGCCGGTGAATCCGAGCGGAGGACTGGTCAGCAAGGGCCACCCGCTCGGCGCAACCGGTGTCGCGCAGGTCTTCGAGCTGGTCACCCAGCTGCGCGGGGAAGCAGGCAGCAGGCAAGTACCCCGCGCACGGGTCGCCGTCGCCGAGAACGCAGGCGGATACCTGGGGCCCCAGCCGGCGGCGGCAGCGGTCAGCGTCCTGACCGTGTGACGCACGCCGCCGGGCCGGCCAGCCATCACACGAAAGAGCAGGAGACAACGCATGGAAATCGTGGGGAAGACGGTCGTCGTCACCGGGGCCGGGTCGGGCCTGGGGCGTGCGACGGCTGAACGGATGCTCTCGGCGGGCGCCAAGGTCGCGCTGCTCGACGCGAACGAGAAGCGCGCGGAAGAAGTAGCGAGGGGGCACGACGACACCGCACTCGTGGTTCGTGTGGACGTGACCGACCCCGCCCAGGTGGAAAGCGCCGTCAAAGCGGTCAAGGAACGGTTCGACGCCATCCACGTCTGCGTGAACGCGGCCGGAGCGGCCACCCCTGGCCTGGTCACCGACGGCGAGAAGCCGCTGCCGCTGGAGGCTTTCCGCAAGGTCATCGACGTGAACCTCATCGGCACCTTCGACGTCATGCGGCACTGCGTGACCGCGATGGCCGCCAACGACCCGGTCGACGGCGAGCGAGGCGTGGTGGTCAACGTCTCCTCCGGTGCGTGGAACCAGGGACAGCGCGGCCAGGCCGCCTACGCGGCGAGCAAAGCGGGCATCGTCGGGCTGACACTGCCCACCGCGCGGGACGTGGCGCGCCTGGGCATCCGGGTCACCGCGATCGCCCCCGGCCTGTTCGACACGGCCATGGCGGACGGCCTGTCCCCCAAGGTCCGGGAAGGCCTGGAACGCATGATCCTCCATCCGCCGCGGCTCGGGCGCCCGGAGGAGTTCGCCGCGCTGGTGCAGCACATCGTGGAGAACAAGTACCTGAACGCCACCACGATCAGCCTGGACGCCGGCGTCCGCATGGCCTGACCGGGAAGGACCGATCGTGCACCCTCATGGCCGTGCGGCGACCCCCGGACCGGCGAGCAAGCAGGAACAACGGCCCGCGTCGGAGACCATCGACGAGGTGGCGCCCGGCGTCCTCCGGCTGCAGCTGCCCATCCGGCTGACCGGGCTCGGGCACGTCAACTGCTACTTGCTGCCGGACGACGACGGCGTGGCCGTCGTCGATCCCGGGCTGCCCGGCTCCGGCGCATGGGCCGCATTCGTCGCCGGCCTGGCTCGCGCCGGCTACCACGTCGGCGATGTGCACACCGTCGTGGTCACCCACTCCCACGCCGATCATTTCGGCGGCGCGCTGCGGCTGAGGTACGAAACCGATGTCGAGATCGTGACGCACGAGGACTTCGCCGCGGCCTTCGACTCCGCTGCCGCCGGCCCGGCGACATGCCTGCCGTCGTTCGCCGACCAGCTCGCCGCGATCGAATCGCACTTCGCGCGGCCCGCCCCGTGGGGCGGCCGGCGCCCCGCACCGCCGCGCATGTTCCTGGAGCAGCTCCGCGTGGACCATCCGGCTGCCGGTGGCCGTTACCAGCCACTGGTACCGACCAAGCCGGTCAGGGACGGAGCAACGCTCCGCCTGGCCAATCGCGCATGGACGGTGCTGCATACCCCCGGTCACACCGACGACCACCTGTGCTTGCACGATGCCGAATCGGGCGTGTTGCTCACCGGCGACCACGTGCTGCCGACGATCACCCCGCACATCGGCGACGTGTCGTCCTCCGGTGACGCGTTGGCCGAGTACTTCGCCTCGCTGCGCCGGTTCGCCGATCTGAACGATGTGCGCATCGCCCTGCCTGCGCACGGCGACCCGTTCGGCGACCTCCGCGGCAGGGTGGCCGCGATCCTGCGGCACCACCAGGATCGGTTGGATGTGCTGCGCCGGGCGGCTCCCCGCCTCGAGCGCGGATCCGTCCAGGAGTACATGCGCCTGCTGTTCCGCGAGCAGTCCTGGGGTGAACTGGCCGAGGACGAGACGTTCGCCCACCTCGAACATCTGCGCCGGCGCGGAGAACTGACCGCCGACACCGACGCGGACGGTCTGCTGCGCTATGGACCGGCCCGCTGACCCACCCGCACCGAAGAAGTAAGGACGCCACGATGACCGCGCAGTACGAAACGATCGACTACCAGGTGACGGACCCGGTGGCAGTGGTCACCCTCAACCGGCCGGATCGGCTCAACGCGTGGCTGCCGGCCATGGCGACGGAGGTGCGCGACGCCGTCACCAAGGCCGAGGCGGACAAGCGCGTCGTCGGCGTCGTCATCACCGGCGCAGGACGTGCCTTCTGCGCAGGCGGCGATCTCAAGGGCCTGACGCTCGACGACCTGCGCCATCGGCCGACGACCGGCGACGAGCGGCCCGGCTCGTCGTCCGATCCGGCAGGACCGTTCGACTACCTGATCACCCTGCGCAAGCCGGTGATCGCCGCGGTGAACGGCCCCGCGATCGGCATGGGCGCGGTGCTGGCGCTGTGGGCCGATCTGCGGTTCATGGCCGACGGCGCGTTCCTGTCCATGGGGTTCTCCCAGCGCGGCACCGTGGCCGAAGGCGGATGCAGCTGGCTTCTTCCCCGGTTGATCGGCTACTCCGCTGCGCTCGACCTGCTCTTCTCCTCCCGGCGGGTGTACGGAGCCGAAGCCTTGCGGCTGGGGCTGGTGAACGCCACCTTCCCGGACGGCAAGCTGCTCGACGCCGCCACCGGCTACGTGCGCGACCTGGCCGCCAACTGCTCCCCGGCATCGCTGGCCACGATCAAGCGGCAGGTGTACCGGGACCTGCATTCCTCGCTGCGCGAGGCGTCGGCGACCGCCAGGGAACTGTTGGCCGAGGCGGTCGAGGGCGACGACATCAAAGAGGGGTGGCAGGCATATCTGGAGAAGCGGCCGGCTTCCTACCGACGCATCGGCGAATGACACCGGGAACCGAGCCGGCCGGCAGAGCCGGTGCCACCAGGCATAGAGTATGTCCAGCCCGGTCGGGAGGATGGTGAGATGAGCAGGCGCAAGAGCCGGATGGACGAGATCGGCGAGGAGAGCCGCCGCCGCATCCTGGACGCTGCCGAAACCCTGTTCGCCAAGAAGGGGTTCGCGCGCACCTCGTTCGTCGACATCGCGGAGTTGTCCGGCATCAGCCGGGGTTCCATCCCGTGGCACTTCGACAACAAGGAAGGCTTGCTCGTCGCCGTCGTCGAGCGCGCGATCGACAAGTTCATCCACGCCGGAACGATCACCAATCCAGGACCGGAAGGCGTGCGGGAGCTCTTCGATCGCGTCAAGGAGTGGCTGCACACCCCCGCCGCCGCCATGCTTTACACGCTGCTGAGCGAGGCGATGTCGAAGGACGGCACGATCCACGAGCACTACGTACAGTTCTTCGCCAACCGCCGGAAAGCGGCGGCGAACATCCTCGCCTCGGCGGGCGCCGACCAGGGCGACGAATCGACGTATCACATCGCGGCCGTGGTCAACGGCGCCATCTTCGGCCTCGGCCTGCAGCGGCAGCTCGACCCCGGTTTCGACCTCGACGCGGCCATGGACTGGCTGGAGAAACTGGTCGAAAACATGATCAACAACAAATAGCCCCGGCGCGCCATCGCACCAGGTTCCGACCGTGTCCGCGTCATCTGTCATGGCGTATTCGCCGGTCGAGGCGCTCTGCGCGCAGTGATCATTTTGCGCACGTGCGCGCGCAGTGATCCCAATGCCTCGGGCCCGCCAGCACCGGCCGCCGTCGCATTACGTGCACTGGACCGTGATGTCACTATGTTGATTGACATAGACTAGATTGCGCGTCTAGATTCGGTGCGGGGGCGACATCCGGGCGAAGAGAGGATCGAGCGTGGCGATTCAGCAATTCGACGGTCGGACGGCATTCATCACCGGTGGCGCCGCGGGCATCGGCCTCGGCATCGCTCGCGCGCTGGCCAAGGAAGGCGCCCGGCTGGCGCTGGTCGACGTCGACCAGGCGGGCCTCGATGCGGCCAAGGCCGAGCTGAGCGAGCTCACCGCCGTCGAGGCACACGTGCTCGACGTGCGCGACCGTGATCGCTACCGCGAAGTGGCCGACGAGGTGGAGGCGAAACTCGGGGCGGTGTCGCTGCTGTTCAACAACGCCGGGGTGGCAGGCGGCGAGCCGACGACCGAGATGACCTACGAGACCTGGGACTGGATGGTCGGGGTCAACCTGTTCGGCGTCGTCAACGGCATCCAGACCTTCATGCCGCGCATGCTCGCCCGCGGCGGCGACAGCCACATCGTGAACACCGCATCCGGTGCCGGCCTGGTGGTCATCGGCGCGGGCGTGATGTACACGGCGACGAAATTCGCCGTCGTAGGCATGTCCGAGGCGCTGCGGCACGGCCTGGCCAAGCACGACATCGGGGTCAGCGTCTTGTGCCCCGGCTACGTCGACACCGACATCTTCGCCCACTCCCAAGCATTGAGCCCACGCTCCGGTGGGCGGAAAAGGGACGACCACCCGCATTCGTCCGCGCTGGCCAACGGGGTTTCCCCCGACGACGTGGGAATCATGGTGCTCGAGGCGATCAAGGAGAACCGGCTCTACATCTACACCGACGACATGATCGGCCCGTACCTGGAACAGCGGCATCGCATGCTGCTCGAAGCCCTGGAACCGGTCAGCAAGCACTAGTCAGCGTTTCTTTCTCGGCTTTCTCAGTTCTTCCAGCGCGGAGGCGTACGTGATCGACGAACCAGGCATTCTGCGGGGCGACGAATTCGTCTCGTCGCACGACTTGGACGTGCGCAGCAAGCGGGCCGCGAGCGCGTTGGCATCCCTCGGGGTGACACGTGGCGATTCCGTGGCGTTGCTGATGCGCAACGACATTCCGTTCTTTGAGGCAATGGCGGGCGCCAACATACTCGGTGTTTCCGCGGCGCCGGTGAACTGGCATCTGAAGCCGGAGGAAGTGGCCGACATCGTGCTGGACGCGCGCGCCAAGGTGCTCGTCGGCCACGCCGACTTGGTCCGGCCGCTGCTCGATCTGCTCCCGCCGCACGTCGCGGTGCGCGTCGTCCCGACCCCGGCGGACATCGGTGATGCGTACCGGATCCCGAGCGACCAGCGCGAGGTCCCGGAGGGTGCGACGGAGTGGAACGGGTGGATCGCCGGTTTCGAGCCGCGCACCGACCCGCCGGAACCCGCCCCCTCCGCGATGCTCTACACCTCGGGCACGACCGGCAAGCCCAAGGGCGTGCGCCGCGATCCGGTCACCCGGCCCACCCGGTATCACACCGAGCTGGCCAAGTTCTGCGGTTTCCGGCCGGGCGTCCGGGCGGTGGTCACCGGCCCGATGTATCACGGCGCACCACTGAACTGGGCCAACGGCTGGGTCCGGAGCAAGGGGTTCGTCGTGCTCGCGCCCAAGTTCGACCCGGAGGGCCTGCTGGCCACCATCGAGAAGTACCGGATCACGCACCTGATGCTGGTGCCGATCATGTTCAACCGCCTGCTGCAGCTGCCGGAGGAGGTGCGCAACCGGTACGACGTGTCCTCGCTGCAGCACGTGACCCAGGGAGCGGCACCCTGTCCCCGGCACGTGAAGCGGGCGATGATCGACTGGTGGGGCCCGGTGTTCTACGAGATGTACGGCAGCCTGGAGATCGGCCTGGTCACCGGGGCGGACAGTGCGGAGTGGCTGGCGCACGAGGGCACCGTCGGCAAGCCGCTGCCCGGCGTGGAACTGCGGATCCTGGACGACGAGGGCAACGAGGTCCCGCCCGGTGTGCCGGGTGAGATCTACACCAGGATCGCCGAGCAGCCGGACTTCGAGTACACCAACAACCCGGAGGACCGTCGCAGGATCGAACGTGACGGGTTCCTGACCGCGGGCGACGTCGGCTACGTCGACGAGGACGGGTTCCTGTATCTCAACGACCGCAAGAAGGACATGATCATCTCGGGCGGGGTGAACATCTACCCGCCGCAGATCGAGGAATGCTTGCTCACCATGCCCGGCGTCCGCGACGTCGCGGTGTTCGGCATCCCGGACGACGAGTACGGCGAGTCGGTCGCGGCGGCGGTCGAGCTGGACGGCACGACGCCGGTCACCGCCGACGAGGTCCGGGCTTACGTGCGTGCGCGCATGGCTTCCTACAACGCGCCCAAG
This sequence comes from Thermocrispum sp., assembly GCF_002919275.1. Lineage (NCBI taxonomy): Bacteria > Bacillati > Actinomycetota > Actinomycetes > Pseudonocardiales > Pseudonocardiaceae > Thermocrispum > Thermocrispum sp. Next base: position 17,632 of record NZ_PKFA01000045.1, read on the forward strand.
GTCGTGGAGTTTCGCGAGATCCCGCGCCTGGAGTCGGGCAAGATCCTCAAGCGGCAGCTGCGGGAGCCGTACTGGCGCGGGGTGGGCCGCACGATCTGAGCCGGACAGGCTCGGGCCTGCGGTCCGCCGGCCGCAGGCCCCTGGCCACCGGCGAAGTCACCAGGACGCGGGCAGGCCGGACAGGGCCACGCGCAGCGAACAGCGCAGTTCAAGCCGGTTCGAAGTGCGCCAGCCCGTCCTGGCACCGAGCCGCCCTGGCGAGTGAGCCCGGCGGCCCCGGGATGACCGGTCACTGCCCGGGCCACCAGGACACCAGGGAGACCGGAACGCAGGGCAGGTCGGGCGGGCCATGCGCAGTGGGCGTCGCAGGCCCGCCCTCGGCCACCCAACCAATCAGGCGAACGGGTTGGGCGTCAACGTGTATTTGGTCTGCAAGTACTCGTTGATGCCCTCGGCGCCGCCCTCCCGGCCCAGCCCGGACAGCTTCCAGCCACCGAACGGCGCCGCCGCGTTGGACACCACGCCCATGTTCAGGCCCATCATCCCGCTCTGCAGCCGCTCGATCATGCGCTGCCCGCGGGCCAGGTTCTCCGTGTAGACGTAGGAGACCAGGCCGAAGTCGGTGTCGTTGGCCAGCCGCACCGCCTCGTCCTCGTCGCCGAACGTGGCGATCGGCAGCACCGGGCCGAAGATCTCCTCGCGCAGGATGTCGCTGCCCGGCTGCACGTCGCTCAGCACGGTGGCCGCGTAGAACGAGCCCGGCCGGTCCAGCCGCTGCCCGCCGGTGTGCACCTTCGCGCCTCGCGCGACGGCGTCCTTGACCAGCGCTTCGACCTTCGCCACCGCACGGTCGTCGATCAGCGGGCCGATCGTCACGCCCTCCTCGGTGCCGCGGCCGACCTTGAACGACTTCACCCGCTCGACGATCCGGCGGGTGAACTCCTCCGCCACGTCGGCGTGCACGAGGAACCGGTTGGCCGCGGTGCAGGCCTGCCCGATGTTGCGGAACTTCGCCAGCAGCGCACCCTCGACTGCCTTGTCCACATCGGCGTCCTCGAAGACGATGAACGGCGCGTTGCCGCCCAGCTCCATCGAGGTGCGCAGCACCCGCTCCGACGCCTGCCGCAGCAGGATCTGCCCGACCTGCGTGGACCCGGTGAACGACAGCTTGCGCAGCCGCGGGTCGGTGATGATCGGTTCGGACACCCCGCCGGAGTCGGAGGTGTTGATGACGTTGACCACCCCGGGCGGCAGCCCGGCCTCGACCAGGATCTGCACGAAGGCCGACGTCGTCAGCGGGGTCAGCGCGGCGGGCTTGATCACGACCGTGCAGCCTGCCGCCAGCGCCGGGGCGATCTTCCGCGTCGCCATGGCGAGCGGGAAGTTCCACGGCGTGATCAGGTAGCACGGCCCGACCGGATGCTGCGAGACGATCATCCGGCCGGTGTTCTCCGGGTTGGCCCCGTACCGGCCTTGCACGTGCGCGGCCACCTCGCTGAACCAACGCACGAACTCGTTGCCGTAGGTGACCTCGCCGCGCGACTCCGCCAGCGGCTTGCCCATCTCGATGGTCATCAGCAGCGCGAGGTCTTCGGCCCGCTCCCGCACCAGCTCGAACGTCCGGCGCAGCAGCTCCGCCCGCTCCCGCGCCGGCGTCGCCGCCCAGTCGTCGAACGCCTCGCAGGCGGCGTCCAGCGCGGCTTTGCCGTCGGCGACGGACGCGTCCGCGATCTCCTTGACGACCTCGCCGGTGGCCGGGTCGTGCACCGGCAACGTGCGGCCGCCCTCGGCCGGGCGCCACTGGCCACCGATGAACAGTCCGTCCGGCACGCCGGCCAGCAGCTGCTTCTCTCGCTCGTCGGTCATCGTTCCCGTCCTCTCCGGCCCGCCCCGCGGACCGGTCGCATCGGTCTGGGGATGGGGCAGCTCAACGGATGTAGCGCGCGGCAAGCGCCTCACTGCCCCTGGCGAGCAGCGTGACGTCGGCGCCGACGGCGACGAACGACGCCCCGGCGTCCAGGTACCGCTGCGCGAACTCGGGGTCGAACGCGTTCACCCCCACAGGCTTCCCCCGCGCCCGCACCGCCTCAAACGTGCGCAGCACGGCGGCCACGACGTCCGGGTGGGTCTGCTGCCCGAGCAGCCCCATCGAGGCGGCCAGGTCGGACGGGCCGACGAAGACCCCGTCGACTCCGTCGACCGCGGCGATCTCGCCGGCCGCCTCGACCGCGGCACCGCTCTCCACCTGGACGAACAAGCTGACGTGCCGGTCGCCATCTGCCAGGTAGCCGTCCACCCGGTTCCACCGGGCCGAGCGGGCGAGCGCCGACCCGACGCCACGGATTCCGCCCGGCGGGTAGCGCATCGCCGCGACCGCGGCACGGGCTTCCTCGGCCGAGGCGACCATGGGTACCAGGATGTTCTGCGCGCCCAGGTCGAGCACCTGCTTGATGATCACTGCGTCGTTGCTCGGCACCCGGACGACCGTGGTCACCGGGTAGGCGGCCGCGGCCTGCAGCTGGGTGAGGATCGTGGTCAGATCGTTCGGCCCGTGCTCGCCGTCGATCAACAGCCAGTCCAGCCCGGAGCCCGCGCAGATCTCGGCGACCAGCGGGCTGCCGGTGCAGCACCACATGCCGGCCAGCGGCCGGTCGGCGGCTGCCAGCGCATCACGGAAGGTCATTGGAAGCGACACGTGATCGTCCCCATCGGTCCGTAGTCGCACAGCACGCTGTCACCGCGCTCGACCCACATCGGGCGGGTGAAGGAGCCCGCGAGGATGATCTCCCCCGCCTCGAGCCGGTCACCGTGCTGGGACAGCTTGTCCGCCAGCCACGCCACCCCGGTCGCGGGATGGTTGAGCACCCCGGCCGCCACACCGGTCTCCTCGATCGTCTCGTTCCGGTACAGCAACGCCGAGACCCAGCGCAGGTCGACGTCCTCCGGCCGGGTCGGGTTGCCGCCGATCACCATCGCGCCGTAGGCGGCGTTGTCCGCGATGGTGTCGACGATCGTGCGGCCCTCCAGCTCGATGTGGGAGTTCAGCACTTCGAGCGCCGGGATCACGTACTCGGTGGCGCGCAGCACGTCGATCACGGTACGCCCGGGACCCTCCAGCGGGGCGGAGAGCACGAACGCCAACTCGACCTCGATGCGCACGTTGGAGAACGCGTCGAACGGGATCGTCGACCCGCTGGTCCACACGGTGTCGGCGAGGACGACCCCGTAGTCCGGCTCGCTGATACCGGTCGCCGACTGCATCGCCTTCGACGTCAGCCCGATCTTCCGGCCGGCCAGCCGCCGCCCGGCGGCGAGCTGGCGGTCCCGCCAGGTGCGTTGGATGGCGTAGGCGTCCTCGACGTCGGCCTGCGGGTAGCGGGCGGTGATCCGGGGCACCACGGTCCGCTTCCGGTCGGCCTCGGCGAGCTCGTCGGCGATCGCGGTGATCACGTCGGGTTCGAGCATGAATCTCCCTCGAGCTAGGCGGTCAGGGGCGAGCGAGGCTCAGCGCTGGTGACCCAGCGTGTGGCGACTCAGAGCTGGTGGCCCAGCTTGTACTCGCCCTGCTTCCACTCCGGCAGCGGCTTGTCGTCGTCCTTGCGGGTGTAGGAGAACCCGTCGGCGCCGATCGTCACCGCCATTTCCGAGCTGTCCGTGCGAGCGACCACCGGCTTCGGGTTCCCGTCCAGGTCGAGCACCAGCGACGCGTCGGTGTACCAGCTGGGCACCACCGGGTTGCCCCACCAGTCACGCCGCTGGTTGTCGTGCACGTCCCAGGTGACGACCGGGTTGTCCGGGTCACCGGTGTAGTAGTCCTGCGTGTAGATCTCCACGCGGTGGCCGTCCGGGTCGCGCAGGTACAGGTAGAAGGCGTTGGACACGCCGTGCCGACCGGGGCCGCGCTCGATGCAGTCGGATCGGCGCAGCGCGCCGAGCTTGTCGCAGATCGCCAGGATGTTGTGCTTCTCGTGCGTGGAGAACGCGACGTGGTGCATGCGCGGCCCGTCACCGCCGGTCATCGCGGTGTCGTGCACGGTCGGCTTGCGCCGCATCCACGCCGCATACACCGTGCCCTGGTCGTCCTGGATGTCCTCGGTGACCCGGAACCCGAGGTGCTGCATGTACGACACGGCCCTCGGCACGTCCGGGGTGACCTGGTTGAAGTGGTCCAGCCGCACCAGCGCGCCCGGCGTGTACAGGTCGTACCGCCACGCAAGCCGCTCGACATGGTCGACGTCGTAGAAGAACTCGTACGGGAAACCGAGCGGGTCCTCGACGCGCACCGTGTCGCCGACGCCCTTGACCCAGCCGTCCTTGCGGCGCTCGACCCGGCAGCCGAGTTCGGAGTAGAACGCGACCGCCTTGTCCAAGTCCTCCGGCGAGCGCACCCGGTAGGAGAACGCAGCCACCGCGGGCACCGGGCCCTGTCGGAGCACCAGGTTGTGGTGGATGAACTCCTCGAGCGTGCGCAGGTAGATCACCCCGTCGGTCTCCTCGGTGACCACGAGGTTCAGCACGTCGACGTAGAACTCGCGCGCGGCCGCGAGGTCGCTCACCACCAGCTCCATCGACGCGCACCGCAGCACGTCCGGTGGCGGCACCGACGGCTTCGGCACGGGGTTGTCGCACACGATCGGGGCTTCCTGCGACACGTAGAACCCGGAGGAGGTCAAGGTCTTGTCGTTCTTGGTCATCTCAGGCGTCCTTGCTCTGATCCGTGGCACGACTGCGGGGCACCGGAGGTGAGCGCCGGTGCTCAGTCGCGCTCCGCCTTGCCGAAGGTGGGGTTGTGCACCTTGCCGAGCGTGATGTGCACGGCCTGCTGGTGCGTGTAGAAGTCGATCGACCGGTAGCCCCCCTCGTGGCCCAGTCCGGAAGCCTTGATGCCGCCGAACGGGGTGCGCAGGTCACGCACGTTGTTGCTGTTCAGCCAGACCATGCCGGCCTCGATCGCGTGCGCGACGTTGTGTGCGCGCTTGAGGTCGTTGGTCCACACGTAGGCGGCCAGCCCGTACTTGGTGTCGTTGGCCAGCGCGATCGCCTCTTCCTCGGTGTCGAACGGCGTGATCGCGACGACCGGGCCGAAGATCTCCTCCTGGAAGATCCGCGCGGTGGGCGGCACGTCGGCGAACACCGTGGGCTCGACGAAGTTGCCGGTGGGGAACGCCTCGGGACGGCCGCCGCCTGCCACCAGCTTGCCCTCGGTCTTGCCGAGCTCGACGTAGCTCATCACCTTCTCGAAGTGCTCCGGGTGCACCAGCGCGCCCACCTCGGTGGCCGGGTCGTGCGGATACCCGACCCGCACCCGCTTGGCCTGCTCGGCGTAGCGCTCGACGAAGGTGTCGTAGATCTCCCGCTGCACGAGGATCCGGGAGCCGGCGGTGCAGCGCTCGCCGTTGAGCGAGAACACGCCGAAGATCGTGGCGTCGACGGCGGCTTCCAGGTCGGCGTCGGCGAACACCACCGCGGGACTCTTGCCGCCGAGCTCCATGCTCAGGCCCTTCAGGTGCGGCGCGGCATTGGCGAAGATGATCTCGCCGGTGCGGCTTTCCCCGGTGAACGAGATCAGCGGCACGTCGGGGTGCTTGACCAGCGCGTCCCCCGCCTGCTCGCCCAGCCCGTGCACCAGGTTGAACACGCCCTGCGGCAGCCCGGCCTCCTCGAAGATGCCCGCCCACAGCGACGCCGACAGCGGCGTGAACTCCGCGGGCTTGAGCACCACGGTGTTGCCGGTGGCCAGCGCGGGCGCCAGCTTCCACGACTCCAGCATGAACGGGGTGTTCCACGGCGTGATCAGCCCGGCGACGCCGATCGGCTTGCGGTTGACGTAGTTGACCTGGCGGCCGGGCACCTTGTAGGCGTCGTCGGCCTGCGCCACCACCAGGTCGGCGAAGAACCGGAAGTTCTCCGCCGCGCGCCGTGCCTGGCCGAGGGCCTGGGTGATCGGCAGGCCCGAGTCGAACGACTCCAGCTCGGCCAGCCGCTTGTCGCGGGACTCCACGATGTCGGCGATCCGGTTCAGCACGCGCGCCCGTTCGCGTGGCAGCATCCGCGGCCACGGGCCGTCGGTGAACGCCCGGCGCGCGGCCCGCACCGCCCGGTCGATGTCGGCCGCGCTGCCCGCCGCGCATTTCACGTACGTGGTGTTGCCGACCGGCTCGAGCACGTCGAACGTCGCGCCGTCGATCGAGTCGACGTGCTCGCCGTCGATGTAGTGCTGGATCCGGTCGGGCAGGTCCGCTGGGACGTGGCCAACCGCTGGCTCGTTGACGGTGCTCATGGACGTACCTCCTGACGTCACAGGTCGGGCAGCCGGACCGGCTGGTCGGGGTGGGTGTGGCTGAGGAGCGCTTGCAGCGTGCCCGCGCGGTGGCGGCGCATCGCGTGCTCGATCTCGTGCGCCGGGGCGCGCCGCTCGATCAGGTCGAGCAGCGCGTCGTGCTCGCGCACCGACTCGCGCGCCCGATCAGGCACGAACGCGAAGATCGAGTCGCGCATGTTGCCCAGCCGCGCCCACTCGGCCTCGATCAGCTCGATCAGGCGCCGATTGGGGCAAGCGCGGTAGAGGATTGCGTGGAACTTCTGGTTGAGCACGGTGAACGCGTGCGGGTCGAACCCGAGCGGCGGGTCCAGGATCTCCCGCATGTGGTCGTTGACCTCACGGGCGCGGCGCAGGTCGTCCGGCTTCAGCGTCGGCGCGGCCAGCGCCACCGCGGCCGCCTCGATCAGGCTGAGCGCCTGCATGCTCGCGCTGTAGCGGTCCTCGTCGAGCATCGCCACGTGCGCGCCGACGTTCCGCTCGAACGTCACCAGGCCTTCGGCCTCCAGCTGCCGGATCGCCTCGCGCACCGGCACCACGCTCATGCCCAGCTCGGCGGCGATCGTGCCGAGCACCAGCCGGTAGCCGGGAGTGAACTGGTGGTTGGCGATGCGCTCCTTGATCCACTGGTAGGCGCGCTGCGACTTGCTCTGCTTGGCCGCCTTGGTCTCTGCTTCGGTCACGCCTTCCCCCGCTGCTGCTCGTACCGGGCCCGCCAGGTGGCGTTCATCGGGAACAGCCCGTCCACCGGCTCTCCCGCGGCGACCTGCTCGGCGATCCAGGCGTCCTCTTCCTCCTGCGCCAGCGCGGCGTCGACGACCTCCTCGACGAGCGCACGCGGGATGACCACGACGCCGTCGTCGTCGCCGACGATCACGTCGCCGGGCTGCACCGTCGCGCCACCGCAAGCAATCGTGACGTCGGTGTCCCACGGCACGTGCTTGCGGCCCAGCACCGCGGGGTGCCTGCCGGCGGCGAACACCGGGAGGATGCCGGCGACGGCGGCGGAATCACGGACACCGCCGTCGGTCACCACACCGGCCGCTCCACGGGCGCGGGCGCGCAGCGCGAGGATGTCGCCGAGCGTGCCCGAGCCGGTCTCACCGCGCGCCTCGATGACGATGACCTCGCCCTCGCCGACGCTGTCGAAGCACCGCTTCTGGGCGTTGTAGCCGCCGCCGTGGCTGGCGAACAGATCCGTGCGATGGGGCACGAAACGCAACGTGCGGGCGGTGCCGACCAGTTTGACGCCCGGCTTCAGCGGAGCCACGCCGTCGATCGTCACGTCGTTCAGGCCGCGTTTGCGCAGCTGAGCGGACAATCCGGCGGTCGGGGCCGCCTCGAGCTTGGCGCGCAGCTCCGGCGCCAGGCCCTCCGGCGGCAGTCCCGCGGCCTGGCGTGAACCCCACGCTTCGATCCGCTGCCGGTCGTCGGCCTGCGGCAGCGACCCGAGCGCGGGGTCGAACGGGGTTTGCCCCTGAGCGACGGTGGTGACGAGCCGCCCGGTGGTCGCCCCGGAAGCGGGCTCGTCGACCTCGACCTCGACGACGTCGCCGGGGCCGACGACGCTGGAGCCCGCGGGCGTCCCGGTGAGGATGACGTCGCCGACCTCGAGCGTCATGTGCTGCGACAGGTCGGCCACCAGCTGGGCGAGCGGGAACAGCAGCTTCGCGGTCGTGTCCTCCTGCACGAGGCGACCGTTGACCCATGTCCGCACCCGCAGTCCGGCGGGGTCCAGCGACGCGGCGTCCAACAGCGCCGGGCCGATCGGGGTGTATCCGTCCCGGCCCTTGGACCGCACGTTCGAGCCCTTGTCGGCTGCGCGCAGGTCGTAGACGCCCAGGTCGTTGGCCGCCGTCACCCAGCCGACGTGCCGCCACGCCTCGGCGAGCGGGACGCGCCGCGCCTCGGTGCCGATCACCAAGGCGATCTCGCCCTCGAAGGCCAGGAGCTCGGTGCCCGCCGGGCGCTCCGCGGTGCCGCCCGACGGCGCGAGAGAGCTCGACGGCTTGAAGAAGTAGGAGGGATGGGCTGGCCGACGCCCACGCTGCTCGGCCCGCGAGGCGTAGCTGAGGTGGACGGCCACGATCTTGCCGGGCCGGCGCGGCAGCACACCGAAGCGGCTGTCGCTCGCGGGATCCCCGGCGGACTGCTGCGGTGAAGTCATGAGCTCCCTTCACACCCTTGTGTTGTATCCGAAATCGTATACGATACCCGCGCAGAGGGGCAAACGGAGCGCAGCAGGGCAAACGGCGCACCAGGCCCCGGCACACGCGATAACGACGTCACCCCAGTCGTCTGACACCGACGTCACGACACCCAGCGGGAGTTCTCATGAACACCTCGGACGCCACCAACGGCGGTGGCATCAGCGCCAGAGAGCGGCGCCGCGTCGTCGCTGCCACCGTCGTCGGGACCACCGTCGAGTGGTACGACTTCTTCATCTATTCCTCGGCGGCCGCACTCGTGCTGCCGACGTTGTTCTTCGAGGGCCTCAGCGGTCCCGCGGCCACCATCGTCGGGTTCACCACCGTCGGCATCAGCTTCCTGTTCCGGCCGTTCGGCGCTTTCCTCGCCGGCCACCTCGGCGACCGCTACGGCCGCCGGGTCGTACTCGTGTTCACGCTCGTGCTCATGGGTGCGTCCACCGCGCTGATCGGTGTGCTGCCCACGTACGAGACCGCAGGCGCCATCGCGCCGATCCTGCTGATGCTGCTGCGCGTGCTGCAGGGCATCTCGGCCGGTGGTGAATGGGGCGGCGCCGCGCTGATGGCGTGCGAGCACGCACCGGTGGACAAGCGCGGCCTGTTCGGCGCGGGCCCGCAGATCGGTGTGCCGCTCGGTCTCATCGGGTCGGCGGGCGCGATGGCGATCATGAGCCAGATCGCCCCCGGCGACGAATTCCTCGAGTGGGGCTGGCGGGTGCCGTTCCTGCTGTCGGTGGTGCTCATCGGTGTCGGCTACTACGTGCGCCGCAAGGTCGAGGAGAGCCCGGTCTTCACCGAGATCAAGCGGCGGGCGGCGCAGAGCAAGACCCCGATCGTCCAGCTGTTCCGCAGGCACACGGTGCTGGTGCTGCTGGCCGCGCTGGTGTTCGCGGGCAACAACTCCGTCGGCTACATGACCACCGGCCCGTTCCTGCAGAACTACACCATCAACCCGGACGGGCCGCTCGGCCTGCCCCGCGCCGACGTGCTGTGGATGGTCGTCGGTGGCGCGGTGGTGTGGCTGATCTCCACCCTGGTGGCCGGCTGGGTCAGCGACAAGATGGGCCGCCGCAACACCTTCGTGCTCGGCTGGGTGCTGCAGGCCGCCGGTGTGCTGGCGCTGTTCCCGCTCATCCACCTCGGCTCGATCGCTTCGGTGTTCGCCGCGTTCGCCGCGCTCAGCGTCGGCCTCGGCTTCACCTACGGCCCGGTGTCGGCCTACTACGCCGAGCTGTTCCCGGCGTCCATCCGGTTCTCCGGTGTCTCGATCGCCTACGCGATCGGGTCGATCGCCGGTGGCGCGTTCGCCAGCACCATCGCCCAGGCGCTGCTGGAGGCCACCGGCAGCACCGGTTCGGTGACGATGTACCTGCTCGGGATGACCGCGGTCGGACTTGTCGCGACCTTGCTCATCCGCGACCGTTCGGGTATCCCGCTCGGGGCAGACCACGAGGATGTGCAGGCAGCCAGCCCGATCCTGGGAGCAAGCCGGGCATGAGCCGGTCGTATCCCGGCACGGCGACCGCGGTGACCGCCGCGGCCGCCGTGCCGTGCAGGCAAGAGCAGTAAGGAGCACCTGATGCAGTTCCACCACCACGGCTACGTCTCCGCCGACCCGCGCGTCCTGCCCGCCGCGGGCACCGGCATCGACCGGCCCTCGGAGCTGCCCGACGAGATGGACGTGCTCATCGTCGGCTCCGGCCCGGCAGGCATGCTGCTCGCTGCGCAGATGTCGCAGTTCCCCGAGGTCGTCACGCGGATCATCGAGCGGAGGGACGGCAGGCTCAAGCTCGGCCAGGCCGACGGCATCCAGCCGCGCAGCGTGGAGACCTTCCAGGCGTTCGGGTTCGCCGAGCGGATCATCGCCGAGGCCTACAACATCGGCTGGATGAACTTCTGGGGCCCCGACCCGGAGGATCCGAGCCGGATCGTGCGCACGTCGCGGACCGAGGACTACGGGTACAAGATCAGCGAATTTCCCCACCTGATCGTCAACCAGGCCCGGGTGCTCGACTACTTCGCCGAGGCGGCGCGCAACGGTCCGGCTCGGATCGTGCCGGACTACGGCGTCGAGATGGTCGACCTGAAGGTGCTGGAGGACGGCGACTACCCGGTGGAGGTCACCGTCCGCTACACCGCGGGCGAGCGGGAAGGCGAGACCCGCGTCGTGCGCGCCAAGTACGTCGCGGGCTGCGACGGCGCGCACAGCCGGGTGCGCGACGCCATCGGCCGCAAGCACGTCGGCGACTACGCCAAGCACGCGTGGGGCGTGATGGACGTGCTGGTCAACACCGACTTCCCGGACTGGCGGATCAAGTGCGCCATCACGTCCCAGGCGGGCAACATCCTGCACATCCCGCGGGAAGGCGGCTACTTGTGCCGGATGTACATCGACCTCGGCGAGGTGGAGCCGGAGGACTTCGAGCGGGTGCGCAAGACCCCGATCGAGGAGATCATCCGCCGGGCCAACGCGATCCTGCACCCGTACTCGATCGACGTGCAGCAGGTCGCCTGGAACAGCGTCTACATCGTCGGGCACCGGGTGACCGACAAGTTCGACGACGTCCCGGAAGGCGCGGACCGCACACCACGGGTGTTCCTCGCCGGCGACGCCTGCCACACGCACAGCGCCAAGGCGGGCCAGGGCATGAACGTGTCCATGCAGGACGGCTTCAACCTCGGGTGGAAGCTCGGCCTGGTGGCCAGCGGCCGTGCCCCGGAGTCGCTGCTGCACACCTACTCGGCGGAGCGGCAGCCGGTGGCCCAGCAGCTGATCGACTTCGACCGCGAGTGGTCGTCGCTGATGGCCCGCAAGCCGGAGGAGATCGAGGACCCGGACGAGCTGGCCAACTACTACCTGGCCACCGCGGAGTTCCCGTCCGGGTTCATGACCAAGTACGAGCCGTCCATGATCGTCGGCACCGACGAGTACCAGCACCTGGCCACCGGGTTCCCGCTCGGCATGCGGTTCAAGTCGGCCAAGGTGACGCTGGCCTGCGACGGCAACGTCATCCACCTGGGCCACCACGCCAAGGCCGACGGCCGCTGGCGGGTGTACGCGTTCGCCGACCGTCCCGGCCCGCACGAGCCGTCCGCGCTGCGGGAGTGGGCGGAGTGGATGGGCACGGCGGAGGACTCCCCGCTGCTGCGCCACACGCCGCCGGACGCGGATCCGGACTCCGTGCTGGACGTGAAGGTCATCTACCAGCAGGGATTCGCCGACATCGACGTCACCAAGGTGCCCGCGGTGTTCCGGCCGAAGTCGGGCCCGCTGGGCCTGGTCGACTGGGAGAAGGTGTTCGCGGCGAAGCCGACGGTGTGGTGCGACACCGACATCTTCGAGGAGCGAGGACTGTCGCGCGACGGCGTCGTGGTCGTGGTGCGGCCGGACCAGTACGTCGCGGCGATCCTTCCGCTGACCGCGCGCGCCGAGCTCGCCGAGTTCTTCTCCCGTAGCCTGCTCCCCCAGCGTTGACGTGCGGTCGCACCCCGATCGCACCGCATGCGCACAGCCGGCTGCACCGCCGGCGCGGCAACGGCCGGTAGCCACCGCCGGTGGCGCCCCGGGCAACCCTCGGGGCGCCACCCACACAACCTCACGGAGGTTCGCGTGACCACCCTCTCCGCACACGTCGCCCACACCCTGTCCCGGCACGTCGACCACGTCTTCGGGGTGATGGGCAACGGCAACGCCCACCTCATCGACGCGCTCGAGCGCGGCACCGACGTCGGCTACACGCCGATGCGTCACGAGGTCGGCTGCGTCGTGGCCGCCGATGCCTACTTCCGGGCGTCCGGCAGGCTGGCCGCCGCGACCGCGACCTATGGCGCCGGGTTCACCAACACGATCACCGCGCTCGCCGAAGCGGCCCAGGCCCGGGTGCCGCTGATCCTGATCGCGGGCGAAGCGCCCACCTCCGGGCACCGCCCGTGGGACGTCGACCAGATCGCGCTCGCCTCGGCGGTCGGGGCCCGCACCTACACCGTGGGGCGGGCGGACGCAGGCGGCACGGTGATCCTCGCCGTCGAGCACGCCCTGAGCTATCGCGTGCCCGCGGTCCTCGCCCTGCCTTACGACGTCGTGACGACGGAGGTGGTGACGACCTCGACCCAGGGCGGGGCGGCGGAGACCGAGCCACCCGAGCCGCGGCTGCTGGACCCGCTGCGGCCGACCGGTCCGTTCGCCGAGGCCCAGGTGCGGAGGTTCGCCGAGCGGCTGGCGAGCGCGCAGCGTCCCCTGCTGCTCGCCGGGCGGGGTGCATGGCTGTCCGGGGCAGGGCCGGTGCTGCGGCAGGTGGCCGACCGGCTCGGGGCGCTGACGACCACGACCGCGCTGGGGCGTGGCCTGTTCGACGACGCCTACGACCTGGGCGTGGCCGGCGGCTTCGGCGCCGACGGGGCGATGAAGCTGGTGGCCGAGGCCGATGTCGTGCTGGTGGTCGGGGCCGGGTTGAACCAGTTCACCATGCGGTTCGGGCAGTTGTTCGGGCCCGGTGCCGAGGTGTTGCAGGTCGACGTGGCCGGGACCGCGACGCACCCGTTCGTCAGCGGCTACGTGCGCGGTGACGCCCGGCTGGTGACGGAGCGGTTGCTCGACGAGCTCGACCGGATCGGGGCCAAGCCGAGCGGATGGCGGGAATCGGTGGACGTCGCCGCCGCCCGCGCCTACGAGCCCGGGGAAGACCTGGCGCCGGACGGGCGGCTCGATCCGCGCAGCACCGCCCGCCGGATCGCCGAGCTGCTGCCGGAAGACCGCGTGGTGGTGTCCGACGGCGGCCACTTCATCGGCTGGGCGAACATGTACTGGCCGGTCGCCTCGCCGGACCGGATGATCATGGTGGGCACCGCGTTCCAGTCGATCGGGCTCGGGTTCCCGAGCGTGGCCGGTGCGGCCAGGGCGAAGCCCGAGTCGACGGTCGTGCTGACCACCGGCGACGGCGGAGGGCTGATGGCGGCCGCCGACCTGGAGTCCGCGGTGCGGGTGGCCGGCGGCCGCGGGATGGCGGTCGTGTGGAACGACGGCGCGTACGGCGCCGAGGTGCACGTCTACGGCCGCCAGGGCCTGGCTCGCGCGCCGATGGTGATCGACGAGGTCGACTTCGCCGCGCTTGCCCGCGCAGTGGGCGCGGAAGGCGTCGTCGTGCGCAAACTGGACGACCTCGACGCGCTCGCCGAATGGCGTGAGCGGCCGCCGCAGCAACGTCCGTTCCTGCTGCTCGACTTGCGCGTCTCCCCCACGGTCGTGGCGCCGTATCAGGAGGAGATCCTGCGCGCGAACACCTCGGCACGTCCGCCGTCCTGATCGCGGCCCGACGGGACCGCACAACGGCTGAGGTCGCCGCCCGTCCCGCCGCCGAAGGTCAGGGCGGCCGGACGCTCAGACCGCACGGCTGCGCAACGACCGCAATGGCGGTCGGTAGGCCGTGGTCAGCTGGCTGACCACCGGCTCTGCCGCGGAGCCGCGCCGGAACTGGGTGAGCGTGGTGGCTGGCTGGTCGACCGGAATCATCCGGCCGTAACGCTCCAGCCGGTCGTTGACGGTGAGCATGATCTGGCCGGCCATCACGCCGAGGTCGTGCAGCGACTGGTGCCGGTGCTTGCGCTGCCCCAGATCCACCTGGGCGAGCGCGTCCAGGCCGACCAGCTCGTGCAGATCGATCAGGTGGCCGATCTCGACGCCGTAGTGCGCCATGAACGGGATCTGCTCCAGCACGTCACGCCTGCCCGCGTATTCGCCTGCCAGCGGCTGGACGAAGCCGGCGAGCGACGGCCAGTGCATGTTCAGCAGCGGCCGGGCGACCAGTTCGGTGACCCGCCCGCCTGCGTCCTGTTGGACCTCGTCGGCGCCGACGAACGGGCGCCGGTAGAAGCCCTTGACGTAGACCACCGACTCGTCGGCCAGCAGCGGCCCGACCAGCCCGGTGACGTAGCTGGCGGAGAACTCGCGCAAGTCGCCGTCCACGAAGACCACCAGGTCGCCCGAGGACGCGGCGACCCCCTTCCACAACGCCTCCCCTTTGCCGTACATCGGTGGCAGCTGGGCCAGGACGTCCTGCTCGGCGACCACGGTCGCCCCTGCTTCGGCGGCCACCCGCGCGGTGGCGTCGGTGGACCGCGAGTCGACCACCAGCAGCTCGTCCACCAGGCCGGCGCCGTCGACCAGCTCCCGGCGGATGGTGCGGACGATCTCGCCCACGGTCGACGATTCGTTGCGGGCCGGGATGACCACGCTGATGGTGGTGGCGCCTTTCCACGCCAGCAGGTCGTCCAGCGCCCAGTCGGCCGCGCGGCTGGTGCGCCGCCGCAGCCACTGCTCGACCTGCCACGACAGTGCGGTCACTCGGTTCGCCTGGTCCGTCATCTCGGCCTCCCCATCGTCGCCCGCCGGCGCGAGTGCCGACGGTCGGTGCCGCAACAGTGGGTGATGCGGATTTCCCGCCTGAGCCCGTGAGGGAACGGTCGTGTTACAGCGCGGCCGGTCGCGACCGGTGCCGCGTCGCACGGCCCGGTCACCGACAGGGCCCGGCCGAGTGAACTCGGCCAGTCGGAGGTTATCCAACGGCCATCGTGGGCAACCCACCCGACGCGTCCCCTCCGGCCGGGGGATCTCGCGTTGCGGCGCGACCTCGCCCCGGCTGGGATGGACGCGACGGGAGCCGACACCGCCGGGTAGCGAGCCCGGGCGACGGGTGCGAAGCGCCGCCCGGGCTCATCGCGGTGCCGGACGACGACCCCGGCCCGGCCGGGAACGAGGAGGAATGCACGCCATGGTCGACTTCGGCAAGCTCGCCAACAAGGCCAAACAGGCACTCAGCCAGCACAGCGACAAGGTCACCGGGGGGATCGACAAGGCGGCAGGTTTCGCCAAGGAGAAGTTCAAGGGCAAGGCGGAGGCCATCGAGAACGTGGCCGAGAAGGCCAAGGGCTTCGTGGCGGGCCAGAGCGGCAAGGGGGATGCCCGGCCTACCGACGAAGCCGGCGGGGGCGGGCACAGCAGCAAGGGCGCGAGCGACCATGGCTCCGCCGGGCGCGGACCCGGCAGCCCACAAGGCTCGGACACCCCGTCCACCGGCCGCGGACCCGGCAGTCCACAAGGCTCGAGCACGTCATCGACCAGCCACCGCCCAGGGAGTGCCACCGCGGACGACCAGCCCAGCACCACCGGCCGCGGACCCGGCAGTCCACAAGGCTCGGACACCTCGTCCACTGGGCGCGGACCCGGCAGCCCGCAGGAAGGCAAGGGCAGCTCCAGCCCCGGCAAGTCCGACCGCGAATCAGCCGGCGACCAGAACACCTATCGGTGGGACTAGGTCAGGCACAGCTTTCGCAGGCTTCCGGCACAGGAACGCGGCGACCGCACCCACTCGGGCCTCTCGTCGCCGATCTGCTGGCCGGGAGCCTGCGTCGTTTCATCCGCGCCGCACAGCGCTCACTGCTCACTCGGACCTGGCACCCGCCCGATCGCTGCGCCGCCTTCCACCTTGGTGATCCGCCCGCCTTGCTCGCCCAGGGCCAGGAGCGCTTCCGCGGCGTCCGGAGCCCGCAGGTCGATGCGCACCGACGTGGAGGCGGCCGCGCGCAGCGCGGCGAGGGCGCGCCTTGCCTCGTGACCGGCCTCGATGGTCGCGGCGAGCGATCCGGTCGACGCCAGGGATCCGCGCGCAGCACCCAGCATCCCCAAAGCCGCATCCAGCGCAGGCAACAACGCCGCGCGGTTCCCTTCGGTCATGGCACGCACCAGGTCCACCCTGGTGCCCGCCACCCGCGTGCCGTCGGTGAACGACCCGGCCGCGAGCGACAGCGTCAGCGGGCCTGCCTCCGCACCGACCGCGGCGAGCACCGCCGCCAGCACGTGCGGCAGATGCGAGATGCGGGCAACCGCGGCGTCGTGCAGCTCCGGCGTCACCGGCACGACCTGCGCGCCGAGCTCCAGCGCCAGGTGGGCGATCTCCGCCCACCACGCCAGCTCCGTGCCGTGCGCCAGGCACAACGCCCACGCCGCGCCGTCGAACAGATCCGCCCGGCCGGCCGACCACCCCGACTCGGCCGTCCCCGCCATCGGATGCCCGCCGACGAATCGGGCCTCCGGCACCGCACGGCGGACGATCTCCTGCACCGGCTGCTTGACGCTGACCACGTCGGTGAGCAGTACGCGCGGGGCGTGCTCCGCGACGTCGCTCAGCACCGACTCGACCGCGGTCAGCGGCACGGCAATGACGACGATCGCGTCCCGCTCCGCCGCCCGGCTCAGCGCCTCGGGCAGGGACGTGGTCGCGTCGAAGCCCTCCGCTCGTGCTGCCGCGACATCCTCCTCGGACCTGGCCGCACCCCAGACCTGCCGTTCCGCCTTGGCTGCCGCACGCAGCACGGAACCGCCGATCAAGCCGAGTCCGACCACACACACGTCGCGCACAGTGCGCCAGTGTGCCCTATGCCACTGACGGTCCGGCCGGGGGCCGCCGTCGACGCAACCGCCGGTTGGCCGACGCGCTGATCTCGCGCATTCCGCCAATTGGGCCTACCGTGGCGTCATGACGGCAGCATTCGCCGGGGACATGCGATGACTGCTCGAGAACCGGTCGCCGGCTTCGCGATGGCAGCCGCCCTGGAACGGGGTGCCTGGTGGTGCAATCCGCTCTCCACGAACGCCCTGACCAGCCTGGACACCGCGCTCACCGAAGTGCGCGCCATCGCCGTGGAAGGGGCGGTGCTCGGCCTGCTGAACGTCGACGACGAGTTCTTCGTGCTGCTGCGCCCGGCGCCCGGAGGGGCAGAACTGCTGTTGTCGGACGCCTCCGCCGCGCTCGACTACGACATCGCCGCCGACGTGCTGGATATGCTGCGTGTGCCGACGCCCGACGAGGACGACGACGCCGTCTGGCCGGAAGGTGACCTGGCCATCGTCGCCGACCTGGGGCTGCCAGCCGAGGAGCTCGCGATGATCGCCGGTGACATGGGCCTCTACCCGGACGAACAGCTCCGGATGATCGCGCAGCGGTGCGGCTTCGGCGACCAGTACGACGAAGCGGTGAAACGGACAGCCAAGCGACCCTGACCATGCCGGTGGAACCCGAGAAGGCGATACGCGCCGCGCTGGCCCACGCCCAAGCGGCCGGTGACGCCGACGTGCCCATCGGTGCCGTGGTGTTCAGCCCGAAGGGAGAGCTGCTGGCGGGCGCGGCCAACGCGCGCGAACGCCTCGGCGATCCCACCGCGCACGCGGAGATCCTGGCGCTCAGGCAGGCGGCCGCTCAGTGGGGCGACGGGTGGCGGCTGGAAGGATGCACGCTCGCGGTGACCGTCGAGCCCTGCACCATGTGCGCGGGCGCGGTCGTGCTCTCCCGGGTGTCCCGGTTGGTCTTCGGCGCCTGGCAGCCGCGCACCGGCGCGGTCGGCTCGCTGTGGGACGTGGTCCGTGACCGCAGGCTGAACCACCGGCCGGAAGTCCTCGGCGGTGTGCTGGAGGACGAGTGCGCCGCGCTGCTGGAACGATTCTTCGCCGGACACCGTGACACCTGCGAGTGAACCCGCGGCACGGCTCGTCGCTTTTGCGGTGATCGCACGGCATGATCCGGGTGCCCCGAAAGACTCTCGACACAGTGGGAGAGCGACACGCATGAGCATCATCGAGAAGGTGAAGGGCCTGTTCGGCGGGTCCCGGAACAAGGCGGAGGACGCCGACGCCAAGGTGGCCACCGAGGAGCAGGCCGACGAGGCCAAGGACGCCGAGGGCAAGGTCAAGGAGAAGGTGGCCAGCGGGCAGGAGAAGGGCGAAGGCGACAAGTCCGAGTGACGGCCCGAGCCGGGCGAGCAGGCGCGGGTGGTCGGTGCCCGTGATGACCCGCCCCCGTTCGGACATCGCACCCGCCGTCCGGTAGCCTATTCGGCGGTAGCGTGTCCGAGCGGCCGAAGGAGCTCGCCTCGAAAGCGAGTGAACGGTAACCCCGTTCCGTGGGTTCAAATCCCACCGCTACCGCGGACGGACCAGGGCGTCTGGTCGGGCCGACGGCCCGCCAGACGCCCTGAGTCGTTCCTCGGCTCCTGACCGACGGCCCGCCAGACGCCTCCTTCCTGGGCCCGTTTCCGTTCGCCACCCGATGCGCGCCTTCCCGGGTAGCGGACTCGGGCCTTCGCACCCGAGGCGCCGACGAACACGCGGACACGCAATCGCGTTCGGTCCCGTCACATCGTCGAGATCGACGTACCCGCCCTGATCACAAAAATCGGAAATCGCACGAATCCGAATCGTCGTCAACTTTTCCCGGACAGCGATTTTTCTGTCCGGTTCCCGCACAAAGTCGCTATTTCTTCCCAGTGCGCGCCGCTATCGTCCCGGCCTTCGGATCGGATCACCGACCTACGGGAGGCGTCGCCGTGCACACTGCACCGCAGGACAACCACCAGGCATCCTCTCTCGGCCGGAGGGCGTTCCTCGGGACCGTCGGCGGGCTCGCCGCCGCGAGCGCCGCGACCCTGCTGGTCCCGCCGGCCGCGGGCGCCAGCGCCCGCATCACCCGGACCGAGCTGCCGAAGTCGATGCAAGCACCGGCTTCCTCGGCGCTGGTGTCGTTCAGCGCCATCGACGGCACGCCGGTCTATTACTGGCGGTCCAATCCGGGAAACCAGAACCCGGTCACCTGGCGCTGCACGCAGGAATTCCTCGACACGCTCGTCGTCTGGATCCGGGAACTCCGGTCGATTTCCCAGCAAGCCGGGTACGGCGGCATCGAGTACCTGGTGTCCGCCGGGTTCTACGTGAACAAGCCGGGCCAGCACGGCGCTGGAACGGCGATGGATCTGGACGTCGTGCAGTGGGCCAGCGGCCAGGTCAGCTCCCCGCTGAACCGCGACCACACCTCGTCCGACGACGCCGTGGCGCGGCGCTACCTCGCCGTCGAAGCGACCTTGCGACGGCAGTTCTGCTACGTGCTGGACGGCTGGTACCCGGACCATGCCGACCACTTCCACGCCGACTTCGCCAGCATGCCACCGCTGCTGCGCACCGGCAGCCAGTCGGCCACCTTCTTCATCCAGGCGACCTGCAACCGCTTCCAGGGCTCCGGCTTGGCCATCGACGGCATCTGGGGCCCCAACACCCAGCGGGAATACGACCGCATGCGCAGCACGCTGGGCATCACCGGAGACCCGACCGCGGACATCGCGGTCTATCGCGACCTGCTGCACAAGATCGCCCTGCACGGGTTCGCCAACACACCCTTCTGAGACGAACAGGCCCGCGCTCCCTTTCTCACCCGAGAAGGCCCCACATCCTGCTGACCCGAACAGGCCCCCACCCCCTTCGAAGACGAAGAGGCCCCGCGCTCCCTACCGAGCGCGAGGCCTCTTCGTCCGGATACCCCGTCTGTCCGATCGATCACGAGCCCTGGCCGTCGTACTGCGCGTGCCCGGCCGTGACGGCGTCGCTCGCCGGAGCCGGCCTCCCCTGGCCAGGCACGAGGCCCCACCCTCACAGCGCGAGGCTTTTGTAGGCGGCCAGCCCGTGCGTGGTCTCCGGCTCGTCGTGCCAGACGGGCGTGCGCTCGTGCCAGTCCTTCAACTCGGGCCCGACGGCCATGGCCACCAGCACCACCAGCGCCACGACGACGGCCAGCAACTGAATCACGATCACGGTCTCCTCCTTGTGCCTGTGGGCCCCTCCGGCCCCGTGTTCCCCCGGGCCCCTGGTGGCCCCTCCGTAACCCCGGTGATTCCAGGATCCGGCATCACCCCAGGTCAGCGGATCGGTCGAGCGGCTGGAAACGGTTGACCGGTCGACTGGTCACGCCTCGGCCAGATGGCCGAGGCCCGCCGGGTCACCGATCGCCACCCGGCCGGGAACGACGAACGCCGGGGCGCACAAGGCAGCGGGCCGGCCCTCCCCCGAAGCAAGGCCGGCCCGCGTGATCCCCGCGCCCCTACTCGTCGCTCAACGGCTCCTGGCGCACCCGCCGCAGCGCGGGCCCGCAGACCGAACCCGCGAGCACGGCGACGATGACACCGACGACCACCGGCGCAAGCAGCCACGGTGTCAGCACCACCGCGGGCGCGTTCTCGATCAGGCTCACCAGCACGACGCCGACGATCGTGCCGGTGACACCGGCGCCCACCGTGGCGATGATCGCGGGCAGCGCCGCCTCGACCCGCAACGTCCGGGCCAGAACCGGCACCTGCGTGCCCGCCGCGATCAGCGCACCGAACGTGCGCCGGCGATCCATCACTGCGCCTGCCGTCGCGATGGCGGCGCTGCACCCGGCCAGCAACCCGGCGATGACGATCCCGATCGCGGTGATCCGGCGCAACTCGTCGAGCCGGTCGGTGCCGCTGGCGACCATGTCCACGTCGGAGAACACCTCCGCACCCGCCGAACCGGCCACCATGGCGGTCCGGATCAGGTCGGTGTCGGTGTCCGACGTGGCCACGGCGACGAGCGACGCCGTCGCCTTGAACCCCTCCGGCACCAGCTCCCGGTCCACCAGCACCACGGGGCGCGGCAAGTCCGCCGTCGCGACCCCCTTGGGCAGCGGGAACGTGGACTGGTCGTACTCCGCGTCGAGCGACACCGGAGTGCCCCCCACCCCGTAGACCGCCGGCTGGTCGAGACACACCTGCGGGGACAGTCCGAACAACGGTGCCGCCTCTTTGCAGTCGCCGATGTAGGCGGGGTAGGGCACGCCGTTCGCGTCGTTGACGACAGCGTTGTCGAGACGCACGGCCCGTTCCTGCTGGCCGTAGCGCGTCAACCGGTCGTCGATCCGTTCGACCACCTTGTCCGCCTGGTCCGCGGTGGCGTTGAGGCGCAACGTCGAAGGCGCGAAGGTCGGCTCCGGTGGCCCGAAGTCGGTCGACTCGAGCGTCGGCAGCAGGGTCAGCGCCATGGCACCGACGAACACCGCCAGCACCACGCCGGAGGACGCACGATAGGCGGCCTTCGGATCGGTGTGCAGCCGCCGTCCGGCAAGCAACCCGGCCGGTCCGCGCCACGCCTTCACCAGGAATCGGCCGACCGCCGCGGTCACCCACGGCCCGACCACGGTGGCCGAGCCGATCAGCGTGGCCAGCGCGCCCAGCACCACCATGTTCCCGGCACCGAGCTGCGCGGCCACCACGAAGACCGCCAGTGCCGCAGGCAGTGCCAGCACCCGCAGCCAGCTCAACGGCTTCGTGGGAGTGCGCTGCATCGCCCCCAACGGCGTGATCACCACGCGCCGCAGGCCGAACACCGCGGCCCCGATCACCAGCAGCGGCAGGCAGACGACCGCGCCGACGACCAGTTCGGTCGGCGCCGCCAGGTCGGACGGGTGCCACTCGCTGCCGTCCCACGGCACCTCGGACGCCCACATGCGCACCAGCGGGTTGACCGCGGCCCCCAGCACCACACCGACCACGGTCGGGATCGCCAGCTCGGCCACCACCATGGCCATGACCTGCTGCGGCGTCGCCCCGGCCAGCCGGAACGCGGCCAGCCGCCGCTCACGACGCGTGGCGGTGAGCCGCGCCGCCGAAGCGACCAGCACCAGGCTGGGCACCAGCAGGACCACCAGCCCAACCCCGGCCAGCAGTTCCAGCTCGTAGTCGGTGTAGTAGGCCGACGTGGTGAAGTCGCTGATCGGCAGGGCGTCCTCGCCCATGTCCTCGACCCGCTGCCCCACCAGGGCGAACAGCTGATCGTCATGGCGCAGCCCGGCGGAACCGATGTACCCGACGACCTTGCCGAACCGCTCGCCCAGCGACGACGCCGGCTGCTTGTCGATCAGCTCGGCGAGCGCGGGCGAGACCAGCGACTCCCCAGGACCGGGCAGCCGGGTCACACCGGGCGGCAGGTCCAGCCGCCCCTTGCCGGTGAGGGCCACGTCCAGCCGGCCGATCTCCTGATCGCCGAACCTGTCCGTGCTGATCTTGATCAAGGCCGGCGCGTCCTGCCGCTGATCGACCAGCGTCTGCTCGGCTTTGTTCTGCCACGCCACCCGCTCCTCACGGGCGTCGACCGCGTAGGGCAGACCGAGCAACAGCAGCACCAGCGAGGTCGCCACCGCGACCCCGACGGCAGTCAGGAAGGCCGAGGTTCGCGTGCGGCGGTCGACCCGCAACACCCGAAATGCGATGCTCAACGCATTCATGCGGTCAACACCGCCGATTCGATCCGACCGTCACGAATACGGATCGACCGCGTCGCACGCGAAGCCAGCTCCTGGTCGTGCGTGACGACCAGAATCGCCGCGTTGGTCTCGGCGCAGATCTCCAGCAGCACGTCCATGATTTCCGCGCCGGTGCGGCTGTCCAGCTGCCCGGTCGGCTCGTCGGCGAACACCACCGTCGGCCGGTGGGCCAGCGCCCGCGCGATGGCGACTCGCTGCGCCTGCCCGCCGGACAGCTCGCCGGGCATGCTCCGATGCCTGCCTGCCAGCCCCAGCCGGTCCAGCCAGTAGCGGGCCGCCTGCATCGCCTCCGCCCGGCTGGTGCCGCCCAGCAGCATCGGCAGCGCCACGTTCTCCTCCGCGGTGAGCTCGTCGACCAGCATTCCCTGCTGGAACACGAAGCCGAACTCGCTGCGCCGCAGCTCGCTGCGCCGGGCCTCGGACAGTTCGTCGATCCGCGACCCGGCCAGGTACACCTCGCCTGCGTCGGCGGGCACGATCCCGGCCAGCACGTGCAACAACGTCGATTTCCCCGACCCGGAGGGGCCGACGATGGCGACCGCCTCGCCCCGGCGAACGTCGATGTCCACACCGGCGAGCGCACGGTGCGGGCCGTAGTTCTTCACCAAGTGCCGTCCCGAGATGGCCGGCGGCGCAAGCACCTCCTGCACCATGGACCGTTGGTCAGCAACCACAAGAGCCTCCATGTCGCAAATCGCTGTTGGTTGCCGAGCCTCCCGCGGCGAGGGGGTGCGGCACATCGGGCGATCGGCCGCAAGCAGACCGGTGTGCCTCGGCCGAGTGACCGAGGGGGAATCGGCCGCGAAGCTGAGGGCCTGCCCCACCCCGGTGTCCTAATGTCACGATGTGCATTCCGACGACGCTCCGACGACCCCGCTGCGCACCAGCGGCCGGTCGTCGCGATGGGCAGGCGTACAGGCGGCCTGGCGCAGGCTGGGCCTGTACGGTGCGCTGCTCGCGGCGGCCGTGCTGGCGGACGTCGTCGCAGCGATCGCCGACCTGCTTCGAGCCGGCGAACTGGACCTGTACCCGTACTACAGCCGGTGGCAGACCCTGGCGATGCTGCCCGGCGGCCTGCTGCTGGCCGCGTGTGCCGTGCTGGCCCGCAGGAACGCCATGCTCGGCGCGGTACTCGGCTCGGCGTCGCTGATCGTCGCGTCCCCGATCGCGGTGTACCGGGTCTCCGGCTACACGTCGCTGCTGGCCGGGATCTCGCTGGCGGAAACAGTGGCGGGCGTGTTGCTGGTGGTGATCGCCCACCAGCAGCTGCCGGTCCCCAAGGCGGTCGCGGCCACCACGATGCTGGTCGTCTCCTGCCTCGCCGCCCTGCTGCTGCGGGAACGCGGCGACTTGTACGCGGAGACGTTCATCTTCGGGTTCATCCTGCTGGTCGGGGCGGTCGTCTACGGGCACCGCACCGCGTCCGGGAAGACGTCGCTGACGCCCGAACGAAACAGCAGGTTCGCGCCGTACCTGGCCCAGTGGCCGCTGATCGGCGTGCTGGCGGTGTTCGTCTTCCTGGCGGTCCTGCGCTCGACGCAGACCTGGATCGGGTTGTTCGGCCTGGTCGTCTCGGTGGTGTCGGCGTGGCTTGCGGTGCTGTCGGTGCGGCACGCGATCACCGCGGGCCTGGCGATGTCCGGCTTGTTCGTGCTGACCGCGGTGACCGGCGGCGCGCTGGCCTTCGACTTCCCCGGCCTGGCAGGCACGCCGATACCCGCGGTGCAGGTGCTGGCCGGCTTCGTCGTGACGGTGAACCTGGTCCGCTACCAGACACCGGAACGGGCCACCGGGGTCATCGCGGTGATGTCGGTGGCGGTCGCGCTGGCGACGGCCATGCGGACCGGCGGAACCCAGCTGCGGGAACTCGCGCTCAGCGCGTTGTTCGCCCTGGGATTGGCCGTGGCCATCGGCTTGTACCTGCGGTCACGGGACACGGCCCGCGCCCAGATGGTCTCCGCGGCGGTGGCGGAAGCCAAGTCGGCAGAGCGGATGGCGCTGGCCCGCGAGCTGCACGACGTGGTGGCGCACCACGTCACCGGCATCGTGGTGCAGGCGCAGGCCGCGAAGATGGTCGCCAAGGACGACCCGAAGCTGACGCAGGAGGCGTTCGACCGGATCGAGGCGGCGGGGATCGAGGCGATGACCGCGATGCGCCGGCTGGTGGCCAGCATCCGCTCCGGCCAGCCGAGCGACACCCCGCCCGAGGACGCCACCATGGATCTGGCCGCCGACCTGCGCAAACTCGTGGACAGCGGCAGCCACGGTGTGCCGACGGAGCTGCGCGTGGACATCGGCACCGCCCTTCCGCAGGAGGTCGCCCGCTCCGCGCTGCGCATCGTGCAGGAGGCGCTGACCAACGTCGGCAAGCACGCCGAAGGAGCGACCAAGGCCCAAGTCGTCGTCGGTGTCGTGGACGGACAGCTGGGCATCCGGGTCAGCGACAACGGCCGCGGCAGCAGCAGCGCCGCCGCGTCGCGGTCGTGGCGGGACAGCGGCTACGGCTTGGTCGGGATGCGCGAACGTGTCGAACTGCTGCACGGCAGACTGTCGGTCGGCCCGGCCCCCGGCGGCGGCTGGGTCGTGGAAGCCTGGCTACCCCTGAACGTGGAGGACACCCGGACATGACCATCCGTGTGCTGATCGCCGACGACCAGGAAATGGTTCGGATGGGCTTTCGGATGATCCTCGACGCACAGCCGGACATCGAAGTGGTGGCCGACGTGCCCGACGGGGTGGAAGCCGTACGCAAGGCGCGCGAGCTGCGCCCGGACGTCTGCCTGCTGGACATACGCATGCCGGGACTGGACGGCCTGGAGGTCACCCGGCAGCTGGCCGGGCCAGGTGTCACCGACCCGATGAAGGTCGTCGTGGTCACCACGTTCGACCTGGACGAGTACGTGCACACTGCGCTGCGTAACGGCGCCAGCGGGTTCCTGCTCAAGGACGCTGGGGCGTCGCTGTTGATCGAGGCCGTGCGTGCCGCGCAGCGTGGCGATGCGCTGGTGTCGCCGCAGATCACCGTGCGGCTGCTGAAGCACTTCAACACCCCGGCGCCCGCCACGGCTCCGGAGGATCAGCCGAGCGAACCGCTCACGCCGCGGGAGACCGACGTGGTGCGAGCGGTCGCGCGCGGGCTGACCAACACCGAGATCGGCAACGAGCTCTTCCTGTCGCTGTCCACGGTGAAGACGCACCTCGCGTCGGCGCAGGCCAAGATCGGTGCACGCAACCGCGTCGAGGTCGCGGCGTGGGCCTGGCGGACCGGGCTGATGACCGAGTGAAGCGGCCACCGGGCCTGCCGGCGTGACCGACGGGCGGCCGCCCCATCAGGGCCTTCACCGCGCAGCGACCCTCCACCGCGGAGCGGCCACGCCACAGTCCTCACCGCGCGGCAATCCCGCCGAAGTCCTCACCATGCGGCCGTTGTCATGGACGCCGCCGGATGGCGAAGCCCGATCGTCATGACATCCTGGCGAAGCAGATCAGGCGGCCGGCTCCAGCACCACGACCGGGATCTTCCGGTCGGTCTTCTCCTGGTACTCGTCGTACGCCGGCCACACCTTGGTCATGATCGACCACAGCTCCTTGCGCCGGGGCTCGTCCTCCACGGTGCGGGCCCGCGCGGTGAACTTCTCCGCCCCCACCTGAACCTTGACCTCGGGGTTGGCCATCAGGTTCTTGTACCAGCCGGGGTGGTCGGGGGCACCGCCCTTGGACGCGATGATCACGTAGCCCTCGTCGACCTTCTGGTAGATCAGCGCATGCTTGTACTCCTTGCCGGTCTTGCGGCCCTTGGTGGTCAGGATCAGGCAGGGCGCGCCGTTCACCCAAATGTGGCCGACCTCGCCGTTGGTTTCCTCGTACCGTTTGACGTGCTCGTCGCCGAAGAGCATGCGTTCAGCCATCCGGTGTCCCTTCCTCGCCGCTGCCTGGCTTGTCGTTCCGAAGCAACAGCAGCTGTCCGCGGGGAATTCCCGCACCGCAGCCGCCCAGTCACTTTCCGTTCATCGCAGGTACTTCCACCGTGGCCGACGCCGCTCGCCAGGCATGACCACCAACCGGCGTCCCGCCGCGCGCCGAGGTCCCTCCCCCTGCGCGCGGCGGAAACCGCCTCGGGCAACGAAGCCAGCAGCGACCCTTCCGGTCCCTCCCCGGCGCGCAGCGGAAACCGAATACGTCACGCCGGGCCCGAAACTGAACGGCTGCCCCTCCCCGGCGCGCGGCGGAAACCGGCCGGCCGGTGCGGGCCGAGGGTCAGTCCCAGCTGAGCGCGGCGCCCGACTGGTACTCGGTCACCCTGGTCTCGAAGAAGTTCTTCTCCTTGGTCAAGTCGATCGTCTCGGACATCCACGGGAACGGGTTGTTCTGCTCCCCGAACACCGGTTCCAGCCCGAGCTGCTGAGCCCGCCGGTCGGTGATGAAGTGCAGGTATTGCTCGCACTGATCGGCGGTCAGGCCGAGGATGCCGCGCGGCATGGTGTCCCTGGCGTAGGCGACCTCCAGCTCGCACGCCTCGATCAGCATCTGCCGCACCTCCCGCTGGAAGTCCGCGCCCCACAGGTGCGGGTTCTCCAGCTTGATCTGGTTGATGCAGTCGATGCCGAAGTTCAGATGGATCGACTCGTCGCGCAGGATGTACTGGTACTGCTCGGCGATGCCGACCATCTTGTTACGCCGCCCGAGCGAGAGGATCTGCGCGAACCCGGTGTAGAACCACATGCCCTCGAACACCACGTAGAAGGCGATCAGGTCGCGCAGGAAGTCCTGATCGGCCTCGGCAGTTCCGGTGCGGAAGCTCGGGTCCTCCAAGTGCCGGGTGTACTGCAGTGCCCACGCGTCCTTGTCGGCGATGGACGGCACCTCGCGGTAGGCGTTGAACAGCTCGCCTTCGTCCAGCCCGAGGCTGGTGCAGATGTACTGGAAGGCGTGCGTGTGCACGGCTTCCTCGAACGCCTGCCGCAGCAGGTACTGGCGACACTCCGGGTTGGTGATGTTCCGGTAGACGGCCAGCACCAGGTTGTTGGCCACCAGGGACTCCGCGGTGGCGAAGAACCCGAGGTTGCGCTTGACCATCAGCCGCTCGTCCGGGGTCAGGCCGTCCGGTGACTTCCACAGCGCGATGTCGGCCTGCATCGACACCTCGGTGGGCATCCAGTGGTTGGCGCACCCGGCCAGGTACTTCTCCCACGCCCACCGGTACTTCATCGGCAGCAGCTGGTTGACGTCGGCGCGGGCGTTGATCATCGCCTTGTCCTCGACGTTGACCCGAGGGGCGCCGCGCTGGATCTCACCAAGGCCGGTGGCGTCGGCAATGGCGGTGTTGCTCGTCATGTCGCTGGTCATGCGGGTTCGTGCTCCTTTACTGGCAGGCTTCGCAGTCGGGGTCGTCGATGGCGCAGGCGGTCGGTTGCGGATCGGGACGGACGGCGGCCGGGACGGCTGCCACGGGAACCGCGTTGAGCTTGCCGTCGGTGCCGCGCAGCGTGCTCTTCTCCACGCTGGTGGCCGCCCTGGCCCGCAGGTAGTACGTGGTCTTCAGGCCGCTGCGCCACGCGAACCGGTACAGCTCGTCGAGCTTTCTCCCGCTGGGCTCGTGGATGTAGAGGTTGAGCGACTGGGCCTGGTCGATCCACTTCTGCCTGCGCGCGGCGGCCCGCACCAGCCACTTCGGGTCGATCTCGAACGCGGTGGCGTACCTGCGCTTGAGGTCGCCGGGCACCCGGTCGATGTGCTGGACGCTGCCGTCGAAGTACTTCAGGTCGGCGACCATGACCTCGTCCCACAGCCCGAGTTCCTTCAGCTCGCGCACCAGGTGCGGGTTGATCACGGTGAAGTCGCCGGACATGTTCGACTTCACGTAGAGGTTCTGGTACAGCGGCTCGATCGACTGGCTGACGCCGCAGATGTTGGCGATGGTCGCCGTGGGCGCGATGGCCATGACGTTCGAGTTCCGCATCCCGGTCGTGCGGACGCGTTCCCGCAGCGCGTCCCAGTCGAGCGTGGTCGTGTAGTCGACGTCGAGGTCACCGTCGCGGTGCTCGGCCAGGATCCGCAGCGAGTCGATCGGCAGGATGCCCCGGCTCCACAGCGACCCGTCGAACGTCTCGTACCGGCCACGCTCGGCGGCCAGCTCGCTGGAGGCCTCGATGGCGTAGTACGACAGGTGCTCCATGCTGCGGTCGGCGAACTCCACCGCTTCCGGCGAGTCGACCGGGAGCTTGCGGACGTGCAGCGCGTCGGCGTAGCCCATGAGGCCGAGGCCGACCGGGCGGTGCCGCAGGTTCGACCGCCTGGCCTGCGGGATCGTGTAGAAGTTGATGTCGATGACGTTGTCGAGCATGCGCACGGCGGTCCGGACCGTCTTGCGCAGCCGCTCGGTGTCCAGGCCGTCCGGCGTGACGTGCCTGGCCAGGTTCACCGACCCCAGGTTGCACACCGCGACCTCGTCCGGGCTGGTGTTCAGGGTGATCTCGGTGCACAGGTTGGACGAGTGCACCACCCCGCAGTGCTGCTGCGGCGAGCGCAGGTTGCACGGGTCCTTGAACGTGATCCACGGGTGGCCGGTCTCGAACAGCATGGTGAGCATGCGCCGCCACAGCTGCACCGCGGACACCCGGCGGAAGACCCGGATTTCGCCGCGGTCGGCCGCCTGTTCGTACTCGCGGTACCGCTTGCTGAACTGCTTGCCGTAGAGGTCGTGCAGGTCCGGCACCTCGTCCGGGGAGAACAGTGTCCACTCCGCGTCGGCTTCCACCCGGCGCAGGAACTCGTCCGGGATCCAGTTCGCGGTGTTCATGTCGTGCGTGCGGCGCCGGTCGTCACCGGTATTGCGCCGCAGCTCGAGGAATTCCTCGATGTCGATGTGCCAGGTCTCCAGGTAGGCGCAGGCCGCGCCCTTGCGCTTGCCGCCCTGGTTGACCGCCACCGCGGTGTCGTTGGCGATCTTCAGAAACGGCACCACGCCCTGCGACTGGCCGTTGGTGCCCCTGATGTGGGCGCCCATCCCGCGCACCGGCGTCCAATCGTTGCCCAGCCCGCCGGAGTACTTGGCCAGCAGCGCGTTGTTCCGATACGACTGGAAGATCGCGTCCAGGTCGTCCTCGACCGTGGTCAGGAAGCACGACGACAGCTGGGGGCGCGTGGTGCCGGCGTTGAACAGCGTCGGGGTCGACGCCATGAAGTCGAACGTGGACAGCAGGTGGTAGAACTCGACGGCCCGCGCCTCGCGGTCCTGCTCGCGCAGCGCCAGGCCCATGGCCACCCGCATGAAGAACGCCTGCGGCAGTTCGTAGCGGGTGCCGTCGTGGTGCAGGAAGTAGCGGTCGTAGAGGGTCTGCAGGCCGAGGAAGCCGAACTCCAGGTCGCGTTCCGGCCGCAAGGCGGCGGTGATCGTGGTCAGATCGAACTTCCCGAGTTCCGGATCGACCTGGCCGAGGTCGATCGCGCGGGCCAGGTAGGCGCGGAAGTACTCCGGGTAGTCCAGCTCCGCCTGGGTGGCCTCGCGGGCGCCGCCTGCCAGGAAGCTGAGCGCTTCCGCGCGCAGGTTGTTCAGTAGCAGCCTCGCGGTGACCTGCGAGTAGTTCGGCTCCCGCTCGACCAGCGTGCGGGCGGCCATCACCATGGCCACGCCGAGTTCGTCGTGGCTGATGCCGTCGTAGACGTTGCGGTCCAGCTCGGCCAGCACGGCTCGCGCGTCGGTGTCCGGCACCCCGTCGACCGCTTCCGCGACGACCGCGGCGATCCGTTCCCGGTCCAGCGGTTCGAGCGTGCCATCCGGTCCCTTCACCCGGACCGTGGGCGCGGACGCGGTGGCCCCGGTCTCCTGCCGACGCGCCTTGGCCCGTTCTTCCCGGTAGAGCACGTAGGCGCGGGCGACCGCGTGGTGACCTCCCCGCATCAGGGCGAGCTCCACCTGGTCCTGGATCTGCTCGATGTGCAACGACCGGGCACCGTGGCGCAGCAGCGCATCCCGCACCTGCGCGGTCAGCTCCTCGACCAGATGGTGCACCCGGGACGACGAGGCGGCGTCGGTGCCTTCGACGGCCAGGAAGGCCTTGGTCATCGCCACCGCGATCTTCGATTCGTCGAACGGCGACGTGGACCCGTCGCGCCGGATCACCGTCACCGTGGACGGCGCTTCCGGCTGCGTGCGGGCCGGGGTCGGGTCGGCTAGTGTCACGGCTCTCTCCTCGCGAGCTCGGCAACCTCCAGCCCGCGACCGCAAGCACGCGCACGACCGCCATGGCCGCGCGACCGCCCTCGCGGTCTGCGGACGGCGCGCACCGGCGGTGCGCGCACCGATGGCAGGTCTTCGGACTTGCGGGCATGCCGGGACCACGCCCAGGCTCCTACTGGCCGTCGCTTCCCAGGCGCTTGCTACCCAGTGCTTGGTTGACGGCGGTCGTTCCCGCTCACCGCTGCGGGGCAGTTCCGGATTCGCACCGGATTCCCTCTTGCCCCACCGCTGCCGGGCAGCGGTGGACCATCGGCACAGCAAACACTACATGTTGTGGTGCCAAACGGGATTGAACCCCAGAAAATGTGGCGTGTCGCGCTTGCGCGCCTACTCCACGCCGAGTAGGTCGACCACGAAGACCAGCGTCTCGTTGGGTCGGATGGCACCGGGGACACCGGACGGGCCGTAGCCGAGATGGGGCGGGATGGTGATCCGGCGGCGGCCGCCGACCTTCATGCCCTTGACGCCCAGCTCCCAGCCCTTGATGACCTGCGAGGCGCCGAGCGTGAACGTGAACGGCTCGTCGCGGTTCCAGGACGCATCGAACTCCGTCCCGGTGGAGTGGGCGACGCCGACGTAGTGCACGGTCACCTGCGCACCGACGGTGGCCTCGGCACCGTCACCCACCTGCAGGTCGTCGATCTCCAGCAGACCGGAGGGGGCGCCGGGGGCGATGGTGACTTCTGGCTTGGTCGGCGTCATGGTGCCTCCTTGGGTTGACCGGGAAGCTCCATCCAACACCACGGCCGCCACGCGCACCCCGCCACCTCCAGCCCGGCAGCACTCGCAAACACGAGCGTCCGACGACCACCACGCGTACGCCAGCACTTCGTGTCCGCGCTCGAAGCTCAGGCGGGGCGCCGCATCAGTGCGGCGGTCCCCAGCCCTGCTGCGGCTGAGCTGGCTGGCCACCCGACGGACCCCATCCGGGCTGCTGGTGATACGGCTGCCCGGACTGCGGCCCGTAGGCCGGCGGCTGCGGACCGAACCCTTGTCCGGGCTGCGGACCGTATCCCGGCACCGCCTGATGGGGCGCGAAACCAGGTGCGGACTGCTGTGGCCCGTACGCGGGTGCGGGGTGCTGCGGACCGAAACCCTGGCCGGGCTGCTGCTGGGCGATCCCTTGCTGCGCGTCGAACCCGGGCGGTGGCGGGCCGTAACCCTGCGGCTGCTGCCCGACCGCAGGCGTGGCCTGTGCTTTCGGCTTGCGGAACAGCATGACCGACCAGATCGTCCCGCCGACCGACATCGCCGCACCCAAGCCCACCAGCAGCCAGCCGGTGGCGATGTTGTCCTTCCGCTGTTCCTCCATGGTGCGGGTCGCGGTGACCCGGCCCCGCTTGGTCTCCTCGCACACCTGGTTGGGGCTGGTCATCTCCTGGCTGCCGCACATGACGCGGTCGTCGGTCAGCTGAAAGATCCCGCCGCCCAGCAATCCGATGCCGATGATCGCGACGAAGACCGCCTTGATGCGATCCATGTTCGTGAACCTTTCCCCCGGGTACGCGGGCGACATCATGACAGACGAACGCGCACCGCGCCGCTCGATTGCCACGGAATGCGGATGTGGGTGATGTCTCAGGACCGCGCTTCCAGCGTGGCGAGGTCGTCCGGGGTGTCGACGTCGGCCGGATCGCCCAGGCCGGTGCAGTCGATTTCGACCACGTCGTCGGCATGCCGGCGCAGGTAAGCGCGAGCGCCCGCGTCGCCGTGGGCGGATTCGGCGACCCCCGCCCAATGCGTGCGGCCAAGCAGCACCGGATGCGCTCGACGGCCGTGGTAGACGGCCATCGCCAACTGCGCACCCTCGGCACAGGCCTGCACCATGCGGCGTATGACGGCGGGGCCGACCAGCGGCTGGTCGACCAGCGTGATCACCGCGGCCTCCGCGTCGACGGGCAGCGCGGCAAGGCCTGCGCGCAGGGACGACGCCAGCCCGGTCGCCCAGTCGGGGTTCTCGACCACCCGAGCCGGCGCGTGGGCCAGGGCTTCCCGCACCCGCTCGGCAGCGGCGCCGATCACCACCACGACCGGGTCGCACCCGGCTTCGGCCAGGGCCGCCGCGCCCCGCTGGGCCAACGGCTCCCCGGCGAACGACACCAACGCCTTCGGGCGGCCGAACCGCGTTCCCGCACCGGCAGCCAGCAACACTCCCGCCACGGCCACCGGCGCAGCATAACCCCGGCCGAGAAGATTCGAACTCGGCGCGGAACGCATCTTTCGCCAGACGACGGCTACGTTGCGGACGCCAGTTCGGTGTCTTGCGCGGCCGGTGTCCTGGTCATCTCGGTGATCACGCCTTCCGCTCCCGGAACAGGCCCGGAGCACGTCGCATGGTTCGCAGGCGACATGAGCGGTGCGGCTCCTCGGCCCGTTCCGTCACCCTGGCCGGCCGGCCCGATCGACGGCCCCACACCCGGCCTGCTAATGCTACTATTCATAAGCATTAATTAGGAGGAGAGGACGTGACATGACCGGTCCCGCCGGGCAGGCACCCGACACCCAGGGCTCCCCATCTCCCGGGCCGCTCGCCGGCGTCCGAGTCGTCGAGCTGGGCTCGATGTACGCCGCCCCGACCGCCGGACGCATGCTTCGCGACTTCGGCGCGGACGTCGTCAAGGTCGAGGACCCGCAGAACGGTGATTTCGCCAGACAGTGGCAACCGTCCCACGAGGGTCTGGCCATCGGCTACGCGCGCCTCAACTCCGGCAAGCGCTCGGTCGGCATCGACATGCGCCAACCGGAAGGACGCGCGGTCGCCGAGCAGCTGATCGTGAGCGCCGACGTGGTCATCGAGAACTTCCGTCCCGGACGCATGGAGGCCTGGGGGCTGGGCTACGAGCAGCTCTCGGCGAAGAATCCCCGCCTGGTGATGACCAGGGTGAGCGGCTTCGGCCAGACCGGCCCCTACGCCAACCGCCCCGGGTTCGGCACCGTCGCCGAGACGATGTCCGGCTTCGCCTTCCTCAACGGGTGGCCGCACACGCCGCCCACCGCGCCACCGTTCGGGTTCGCCGACTCGATCGCGGGGATCTCCGCCGCGTTCGGCACCGCGATGGCGCTTTACCGGCGGGAGCTGACCGGTCAGGGATCCGAGGTCGACGTGGCACTGTACGAGCCGCTGATGTTCATCCTCGGCGACGCCGTCCTCAACTACACCGCAAGCGGCACCATCATGCAGCGACACGGCAATGCCTCCGGCGCCGCTTCGCCACGCGGCATCTACCAGGCGGCCGACGGCGGCTGGCTCTCGATCGCCGCGTCCAACCAGACGATCGCGATGCGGCTGTTCGACGCCATGGGCATGCCGGAGCTGAAAGAGGACGAAAGGTTCGCCACCAACGCCGCGCGGATGGCCAACAACGAGGCGATGCAGCAGATCGTCATCGACTGGGTCGGCTCGCGCCCGCGCGACGAAGCGCTGGCGATCCTGGAGAAGTACGAGGTCGTGGCGGCACCGGTGAACGACGCCAAGGACATCACCGAGGACCCGCACTTCCGCGAACGAACCCTGGTCGAGCTCGCCAACACCGTGTTCGGCAAGGCGATGATGCCCGGCCCGGTCCTCCACTTCGGCGACTACGCAGGTCCGACGTACGACGGGGTCGCCGCGATCGGCGAGCACACGAAGGAGGTTTTGGTCGACGAACTGGGGCTTGCCCCAGACCACGTGGCACAGCTTGCCCAAAAGGGCATCGTCAGCGGCTGACCAGGCCGCCGGCACGGAAAAACCGGCGAACCGGTATGATCATCCCTATGATTGAACCACATCGTGGGGCGGTCTGGTCAAGTAGCGAAGGGACTTCCGCATGACATCCACCTCATTGCGGCCGCAGAAGACCGCGATGTTGGTGGCGCAGCGCATCGTCGCCGACATCCACTCACGGGGCAACAAGATCGGCGACCGGCTGCCCCCCGAGCGCGTGATGCTGGAGAAGTACGAGGTCGGGCGCGGCACCCTGCGTGAGGCGCTGCGCTTCCTCGAGCTGCAGGGCGTCATCACGCTGCGGCCCGGGCCCGGCGGCGGGCCCGTCGTGGTTCAGCCCGACGCGTCCAGCCTGGCCACGTCGCTCACGCTGTTGCTGCAATTCTCCGACGCACCGTTCCGCACGATCGCCGAGGGCAGGCTCGGTCTGGAGCCGATCATGGCACAGCTGGCCGCGGAGCGGATGGACGACGAGGCTCTTGCCACGCTCAAGGAGAGCGTGGACAACATGCACGCCAACCTGGACAACCAGGCGATCTTCCTGGAGGAGAACAAGCGCTTCCACGACGTGATCTCGCAGGGTTCGGGCAACGCCATGTTCGCCCTGCTCGTGGACGCGCTGCTGGGCATCCTGGACGGCTCCGCCATCGGCATCGACTACCCGGAACCCCGGCGCGTCGCGGTGCACAAGGCGCATCTGCGGATCTACCAGGCGATCGAGAAGCACGACCCGGAGGAAGCGGCGGCGACGATGCGCGATCACATCAAGGAGTACCTGCGCTACGCCGAGAAGAAGTTCCCCGAGGTGCTCGACGCGCCGATCGTCTGGGGCCGCCCCTGATCCCCATCGCCTCAGAACGCTTGGCGCTGCTCCTCTCGGTCCGGGTTACCCGAGCTGCCCATCAGCGCCAGGCGCCTGAGCGGTCCGGTTCCCCATAAGCGCCGGGTGCCTGGGTGGTCCGGTTCCCATAAGCGCCGGGTGCCTGGGTGGTCCGGTTCCCCCATCGTCTCGGGGCAGCTGGGCGCCCCGATCCGGGCTGTTTCTCACCGCCTGAAGTCCAGCGTGGTGAGCCGCTGCCAGGCCCGGCCTCCGGCAACACCTGAACCGTATCCCGGGAATCGACACTCGGGCGCCGAGCACGAGCGGCCGCCGGCCACCCCTGATCCTGGCCGCTTCGCGGGCACCCGCGCTGTCCTGACCCCGCATCACCTCGGGACATCCGGGCCTCCGCCGCCAATCCCATGGCTCAGAACCACCGTGCCACCCCGATCCCCATCAGAACCGGACGCCCGGGACACCCCTGACCCCGCATCATCGCAGGAATCCACGCCACCACCAATCCAGTGCCCATCGGCGCGAGGCACCCGGACCGTCCCCGAATCCGATCGTTCCGGACCGCCAGGGCCGACCCTGCGCGGGCGACCGGACAGTGCCACCGCTCCCACCTGGCACCGCCCGCACCCTCCGCCCCTCATCGACCGGGACGCCGTGGCCGCCCCGGTCACCACGTCTCCGGGCACCGGGGCGCCCGATCCCAGGCTTGGCACGCGCCAGGTCCGGCCACCGCGCCCGGGTGGCCGGACCTGATGCTTCGGGCCTACTTGACGAAAGCGCCCGCGTCCACCGGGAGCGTCACCCCGGTGATGTACCGCGCCTCGTCGCTGGCGAGGAACAGCAGCGCGTTGCTGATGTCGTCGCACTCCACCCACGGGACCGGCAGCGTGTTCAGCGACATGAAGCCCGGCATGGCCTTCTCCTGGGTGGGCTCCGGGTCGTCCGGCGCGAACATCCCCCAGGTGCCGGGGTTCTGGATCATGATCGTGTCGACGTTGGTCGGGTGGATGGTGTTCACCCGGATGCGGTACGGACCGAGCTCGTTGGCCAGCGTGCGCATCAACCCGACGATGCCGTGCTTCGCCGAGACGTAGTGCGCAACGTGCTGAATGCCCTTCAGCCCGCCGATGGAGCTGGTGAACGTGATGCTGCCGCCGGAGCCCTGCTCGATGAGTTTCGGGATCGCCACCTTGGCCGTGTGGAAGACACCGGTCAGGTTGACGTCGATCATGTCCTTCCACTGCTCCGCGGTGAGCTCCCACGCCTTGCCGTAGGAGGCGATACCCGCGTTGGCGACGACGGCGTCGATCCGGCCCAGCTCGGCCACGCCTTCGTCGAAAGCGGCCTGCAACGCATCCAAGTCACGGACGTCGGCCTTGCGCGCCACCACCCGCCGGCCGGTGGCCTCCACCAACTTCGCCGTCTCGTCGAGCTCGGCCTTCGTCGCCAGGTTGTACCACGGACTCACCGTGGCGATGTCCTCGCAGATGTCCACCGCGATGATGTCCGCGCCCTCCTGCGCCATCCGTACCGCGTGGTTGCGCCCCTGGCCGCGTGCCGCGCCGGTGATGAAGGCGACCTTGCCTTCCAGCCGTCCTGCCATGACTGAGCACCTCCGTGATGTCGGCGTTAAGGGCAATCATTATCAGTGAATGCCACTGTTGGCAATGGCCACGTTCCGTGGTCGACCGTCACCCGTTCGTGCAACGTTCGGTTGTGGTGTATGCCATAGAATCGTATGGTATTCATCATTCGCCTAGTGATGCACTAAGCGACGACCGACGACCGCAGCAGTGACGAGCAACGAGGTGACCCGAGTGACCACCACCAAAGCGGCGGACGCGGCGCCGGACATCCTGTCCCCGGAGTTCGCCGAGAACCCGTACCCCTTCTATCGGGTGCTCCGCGACGAGTACCCGGTGCTGTACCACGAGGCCACGAACAGCTACCTGATCAGCCGCTTCGAGGACTGCGCCAACGCGTTCCGCAACCCGGTTTTCTCCAGCCGCAACTACGAGTGGCAGCTGGAGCCGATCCACGGCAGGACGATCTTGCAGATGGAGGGCACCGAGCACTCGCGGCACCGGGCCTTGCTGAACCCGTTCTTCCGCGGCAAGGGGCTCGAGCGCTTCATGCCGGTGATCATGGCCAACGCCACCCGGCTGCTCGACGGCGTCCTCCAGCGGGCGGGGCAGCAGCTGGTGGACGGGATCTCGTCGGTGGGCAAAGCCGACCTGGTCGAGGACTTCTCCACGTGGTTCCCGATCAACGTGATGGTCGACATGCTCGGCCTGCCGAAGAGCGACCACGACCGGTTCCACAAGTGGTACCAGTCGATCATGGCGCACCTGAACAACCTGGCAGGCGATCCCGAGATCACGGCTCGGGCCCAGCAAACCCGGCAGGAGCTGCGCGACTACATGATGCCGATCATCGCCGAGCGCCGGACCGGCGACGGCGAGGACCTGCTGACCCGGCTGTGCCAGGCCGAGGTCGACGGGCACCGAATGTCCGACGAGGAGATCAAGGCGTTCGTCAGCCTGCTGCTGGTCGCGGGTGGTGAGACCACGGACAAGGCGACCGCCAACATGTTCCGCAACCTCATCGACCACCCGGACCAGATGGAAGCGGTGCGCAAGGACCGCAGCCTGGTGGACAACGCCATCGCCGAGACGCTGCGCCACTCCGGCCCGGTGCACATGATCATGCGCCAGACCGAGGAGGACGTGGAGCTGCACGGCACGACCATCCCGAAGGGCTCGACGTGCATCATGATGCTGAGCGCGGCCAACCGGGACGACCGGCAGTTCAAAGACCCCGACGAGTTCAACATCTTCCGCGAGGACCTCGACGTCGCGAAGGCGTTCAGTGGCGCGGCCAACCACGTGCAGTTCATCCTGGGCAGGCACTTCTGCGTGGGCTCGTTGCTGGCGCGGCGCGAGATGCAGACGGCGCTGAACCTGGTGCTCGACAACCTGCACGACCTGCGCTATCAGGACGGCTTCGTCCCGAAGGAAGCCGGTTTGTACACCCGGAGCGTGCCCGAGCTGCTGGTGGAGTTCACTCCGGCGAAGCGGTGAG
Source organism: Thermocrispum sp. (assembly GCF_002919275.1). NCBI lineage: Bacteria > Bacillati > Actinomycetota > Actinomycetes > Pseudonocardiales > Pseudonocardiaceae > Thermocrispum > Thermocrispum sp. The sequence continues at coordinate 56,175 of NZ_PKFA01000045.1, forward strand.
CGCGAGCCGTCGACGGCAGCGGGGGTGCCGTCGGCGCGCGGGGCCGGCTGCCCGCCCGATCAGCGGGTGGCCGGCCCGTGTGCTGTTTGGGAAGAACCGACCAGTCGCCTCCGAGGCAGTCGCCGCTGCGCACGACCGTGGCATCGCGATCACTGGGAACGCGGGAATCGCGATGCCCCGTGGCCGGCATCGCGGTCAGCGGCCGCTGCCCGGTGGCCACGCAGCGGCTGCCGGCGCAGTAGCTGACCATCGGCACCATGGTCGGCAGTCAGTGGCCGACCGCATGGGCGGAAGCCGCTCGGCCGCCAGCACGCCAGCCACCCGCGCAACACCCGATCACGAATCACCAAGCACGACAGCCACAACCGCCCCAGCACAGCAACCAACCACCGACCACACGCCCGGCCATCAACCACCACCCGCGCACCCGAAAGCCGCCCGGCAACCGCCCACGCGGCAGCCGGTCGCCTGCTCGGCGGAACCATCGCCGGGCGTCAGCCCGGCAGCCGGTCGCCCAACAGCTCGGCCAGGGTCCCGCCGAGGACCAGCTTCGTCTCGTCGTCGGACAAGCCCAGCGCCTCGATGGCCCGGATCTCGTCCCCGGGGCTGGTCATCGGCCAGTCGGAGCCGAACACGATCCGCTCCGCGCCGTGCTTGCGGATCAGGTTGCGCACCCGCTCCGGGCGCAGCCGGGCCAGCGACGGCGGCCAGGACGTCTCGAGCACCACGTCGGCACCTGCCAGCATCTCCTCGGCGTCGTCGAGGATCTTGTAGCCGCCGAAGTGGCAGGCCACCAGCCGCAGGCCGGGAAACTGCCGGGCGATGTCGCGGATCATTTTCGGGCTCGACAGGCTGTTGGTGTACGCGTCGCCGCCCTCACCAACGTGCACGATCACCACGTAGTCACTGCCGAACGCGTCGAAGATCTCCCACAGCCGCTTGTCGTCCAGCGCGAACCGCTGGAACAGCGGGTGGATCTTCACCGCCCGCACGCCGTGGCGCTGCAGGCTGGCGATGTTCTCCTCCACGCTCAGGTCGACGTGCACCGTCCCGAACGGCACGTGGTGGTCGTCCGCGATCCCGGCCACGAACCGGTTGACCGAGTCGACGTGCTTGGCCTGATTGGCGATGGCCAGGCAGCAACTGACGTCGACGCCGCTGCGCCGCATGTCCTCGGTCAGCCCGCCGACGGTGCCGTCGCCGCGGGCTTGCAGTCCCGGCACCCGGTTGTTGTCGAGCGCGATCTTGGCGATCCTGTCGGGCCAGACGTGGGTGTGGGCGTCGATGATCACGCGGACATCCTCTCGGTCGTCACAGCTTTCCGGACTCACCGCCGTCGATGACGAAGATCGCCCCCGTGGTGAAGGACGACAGGGGCGAGACGAGCAGGCAGGTCAGCGGCACGATCTCCGCGGGGTCCGCCATCCGTTTCATCGGGATCTTCGCGATCCGCTTGGCGTACAGTTCCGGCGATTCGGTCACCGCCTTCTGTGCCTCGGTCACGAACGCTCCCGGCGCGATGCAGTTGACCTGCACGTTCTTGCTCGCCCATTCGGCGGCCAGCGCCTCGGTGAAGCGCACCACCGCGCCCTTGGACGTCGAGTACGGCACGAGGTACGGCTTGCCGCGCACACCGGTGGTCGAGGCGATGTTGACGATGCGCCCCGCCCCCTGCTCGATCATCTGCCTGCCCGCCGCTTGCGCGAGCATCATGGGGGCGATGACGTTGACCGTCATCACGTCCTTCCACACCTCGGGGTCCTGGGTGGCGAATTTGCCCGCGGGCGCGATCCCGGCATTGTTGATCAGCCCGTCGATGCGGCCATGACGGTCCAGCACCTCAGGCACGAGCTGCTTGACGGACGACTCGTCGCGCATGTCCACTGTCGCGGTGCTGATCCGACCCTCGCCCTGCGCGGCGACTTCGGCCAGAGCGTCCTTCGAGCGCGCGGCCGCCACCACGGTGGCGCCTTCCCTGGCCAGGGCGATCGCCATCGCGGCACCGAGGCCCCGACTGGCCCCGGTCACCAGGACGACACTGCCTTCCAGTCCGAGATCCATCACCGGCCTCCCTTCGCCAGCCGGCGGGCGAGCGAGTCCAGCAGCACCTCGGTGGCGCCTTCGTAGATCCGCAGCGGGCGGGCGTTGCGGTAGAGCCGTTCGATCTTGGATCCGCGCACGAGCCCGAACCGGCCCATGACCTGCAGCGACCGGTCCACCACGGCCGCCGCGGCTTCGGTCGCGTGCACCTTCGCCATCGACGAGAAGTCCAGATGCCCGAGCGGGTCGCTCTTGGCCAGCGACGCGGCGCGGTAGACGAAAGCCCGCGCAGCCTCGACGTCGGTCCACGACTGGGCCAGCTTCTGCCCGACCGCGCCGAGCTCGATCAGCGGCCTGCCGAACTGCTCGCGCCGCAGCACGTGCGCCTTGGCTTCGTCCAGCGCCGCCTGGGCGAGGCCGACCGCGGACCCCGCGACGGACACGCGGAAGACGGCCAGCGTCTGCAGCATCAGGGAGAACGCCTTGCCCGGCACGCCGAGGCGGTGGCTGGCCGGAACCCGCACGTCGGTGAAGGTCAGCTCGCCGAGGATGTGCGGCGCTATCAGGTCGGCGCCGCGCTCGATCTGCAGCCCGGGGGCGTCGCCCGGGATCAGCACCATCGACCAGCCGTCACCCTCGCGCACCAGGGTGCAGTAGAAGGCCGCAGCTCCCCCGTTGGTGATGAACGACTTGCGCCCGTTGATCACCAGCTCGTCGCCGTCGGCCGTCATCCTGGTGGTGATCGCGCGCAGGTCGGAGCCCACCTCGGGCTCGGTCAGCGCCAGGCCTGCGATGGCGTCGAGGCTGGCCACCTTGGGCAGCCACTGCCGCTTCAGTTCCTCCGTGCCGCCGACCGACAGCGAGTAGCTGCCCACGCCCTGCATGCCGAACATCGAGTCCAGGTGCGCCGACGTGTACATCAGCGCCTCCCGGATCACGGCGATCGTCAGCGGGTCGAGCACGTCGTCGTGCCCGCCGTAGGCCGCGGGGACCACGTACCTGGCCAGACCGCTGGCTCGCAGCGCGTCGAGGCACCCCTGGTGCACGGTGACCGCCTCGTCGGCCTCCGCCGCGAACGGTTCGACCTTCGCCGCGACCTCGCGGGCCACCTCCCGGACCTTGCGGTGCTGCACACCGAGATCGAACAGCTGCCCAGCTTCCACGATGCGTCCCTTTCTCGCGATCGGCAGGCGCTTTCAGCGGCGCTGATCGAACTTGCGGCCGAGGAGCTCGGAGACGATGCGGATGCGCTGCATCGTCGGCGTGCCGCCCGCGATCGCCCAGCCGTGCGAGTCACGGTGCAGGCGTTCCAGACCGTACTCCTCGGTGTAGCCGTTGCCACCGTGGATTTGCATGGCCAGGTCGGTGACTCGCTTGGCCATCTCGTTCGCCGCGCACTTGGCAAGCGACACCTGGAGCGGATCGGGGATGCCGGTTTTCCGCGCGGAAGCGGCGGCTCGGTCGCGCAGCAGTCGTGCGGCCTCCACGTCGAGCACCATGTCGGCCACCATGACCTGGATCGCCTGGAACTCCACCAGCGGCTTGCCGAACTGCTCGCGCTCCTGGACGTACTGCAGCGTCTTGTCCAGCGCGGCCTGCCCGATGGCCAGGCTCATGGTGGTGTTGCCCAGCCGTTCGATCGAGAAGATCCGGAACAGCTTGCCGAACGAACCCGCCGGGACGACGACGTTGTCGAGCGGCACCTCGACGTTGTCGAAGTACAGGTCGGCCGACGGAATCCCGCGGAAGCCCATCAGCCGCTCGCTGGCCCCGAAGGTGAATCCCGGCGTGCCCTTCTCCACCACGACCGCCCCGATGCCCTTCGAACCGGGAGCGTCGGACAGCCGGCAGTACAGCAGGTACAGCTCGGCCTCGCCGCCGTTGGAGATCCACCGCTTGGTGCCGTTGATGATGAGCTTGCCGTCGACCTCCTTGGCCGTGGTGCGCATGTCGGTCGCCGCGGATCCGGCGTGCGGCTCGGAGATGGCCACGGCCATCGTCTTGCGGCCGCTGATGATGTCGGGCAGCCAGCGCTGGCGCTGCTCCTCGGTACCGAGGTGGGTGATCACCTGTGCCGGGCCGGTGTTCGCCTCGAACACCTGGAACGCGGCGGGGCGGCAGACCTTGGCCAGCTCCTCGATGACGATCAGCGCCTGCTCCAGCGGGGCGCCTGCGCCACCGTACTTCTCCGGATGCGCGATCCCCAGGAACCCGAGGTCACCGAGCCGAAGCCGCTCCTCCTTCGGCAGCGGTGTCCGGTTGACGTCCAGCGACTCGGCCATGGGCTCGTAGATCTCTCGCGCCACCCGGGCAGCGAGCTGCCGGATCTCCGCGTGCTGGTCCGACACGGACTCACCTCCTTGGTTGTTAATGATTATTATGGATTTGGTGAGCCGGTGTCAACAAGGCGGCCACGCTGCCGACTGCCCACGACATCGGAGACTCACTGGCTCATGGACACAGAGATGACAATCATGATAAGCAATAGTCATGGCTCACCCGCAACCAGCTGGCCCACGTGATGCGGTGATCGTGGCCGCCGTACGTACCCCGGTCGGCCGCGGCAAAGCCGACGGCGCGCTCAGCGGGGTTCATCCGGTCGACCTGCTGGCGCAGACCCTGCAAGGACTCCTCGCCCGCACCCCGCAGGTCGATCCGGGCACGGTGGACGACGTCATCGTCGGCTGCGTGTCCCAGGTCGGCGAGCAGTCCGCCACCCCCGGACGGATGGCGTGGCTCGCCGCCGGGTTCCCCGAGCACGTGCCCGCGACGACGATCGACCGCAAGTGCGGTTCCAGCCAGCAAGCCGTCCACTTCGCCGCGCAGGCGATCCGTTCCGGGGACGCCGACATCGTGGTGGCAGGCGGGGTCGAGTCGATGAGCCGGGTGGTGATGGGGTCGGCGCGCATGGGAGCAGATCCGTTCGGCGCAGGCGTGAACGAACGCTACGCCCCCGGCTTGGTGTCCCAGGGCGTGGCCTCCGAACTGGTCACGGCCGAATGGGGCTTCACCCGCGCCGAGCTCGACGAGTACGCCACCCAGTCGCATGCCCGCGCCGCCGCGGCGCAGGACGCAGGCGCCTTCGACCGCGAGATCGTGCCGGTGACCACCCCGAACGGTGTGGTCACTGCCGACGAGACGATCCGCCGCGGCACCACGCCGGAGAAGCTGGCCGGGCTGAAGCCGGCCTTCCACTCACCGGACCTTGCCCGGCGCTTCCCGCAGCTGACCTGGTCGACCACCGCCGGGAACTCGTCGCAGATCAGCGACGGCGCCAGCGCGTTGTTGCTGATGTCGCGCGCGAAGGCGGAAGCGCTCGGCCTGCGCCCGCGGGCCCGGATTCACAGCATGGCGGTGGTGGGCAGCGACCCGCTGCTGATGCTGACCGGCCCGATCCCGGCCACCGGGAAGGTGCTGGCTCGCGCCGGCCTCACGCTGGAGGAGATCGACCACGTCGAGGTCAACGAGGCGTTCGCGCCGGTGCCGCTGGCCTGGCTGAAGGACTGCAAGGGCAATCCCGAGCGGCTCAACCCCCGGGGTGGCGCGATCGCCCTCGGCCATCCGCTCGGTGCGTCGGGTGCCCGGCTGATGACGACGATGCTGCACGCACTGGAGGACAACGACCAGCGCTTCGGCCTCCAGGTCATGTGCGAGGCAGGTGGCATGGCCAACGCCACGATCATCGAGCGACTGTGACCCGCTTCCCCGTCGAAGGAGAACTTCCGTGCACCTCAGCAACGCCTCCGCTCTGGTCACCGGTGGGGCGTCCGGTCTCGGCGCCGCGACGTCGCGCAGGCTCGCCAAGTCCGGCGCCCACGTGGTCGTCCTCGACCTCAATGAAGAGCTCGGCAAGGAGCTGGCCGCGGAGATCGGCGGCACGTTCACCCATGGCGACGTCACGGACCCGGCGGCGGTCGGCTCCGCGCTCGACGCCGCGGAGCAGCGGGCGCCGCTGCGGGCCCTGGTGCACTGCGCGGGCAAAGGCGGCACCGTCCGCTTGGTCGACCGGGACGGCTCACCAGGAGCTCTCGACCTCTACCGGCAGCTGGTCGACATTAACCTCGTCGGGACGTTCAACGTGCTGCGCCTGACAGCGGCCCGGATGGCCAAGAACGAGGTCGTCGGCGGCGAGCGCGGTGTCTGCGTGCTCACCGCGTCGGTCGCCGCCTGGGAGGGCCAGGTGGGCCAGATCCCCTACGCCTCCGCCAAGGCGGGCGTCGTCGGGATGACCCTGGTCGCCGCCCGCGACCTGGCGAACAAGTACATCCGGGTCAACTCGATCGCGCCGGGGGTGTTCGACACGCCGATCCTGGCGCGGTTCTCGCAGGAGATCAAAGACCGTCTCGCCGCCCAGGTCCCCAACCCGGCGCGACTGGGCAGGCCGGACGAGTTTGCGATGCTGGCCCAGCAGATCATCGAGAACCCGTACCTCAACGGCGAGACCATCCGTCTCGACGGCGCGATCAGGATGGCGCCACGATGAGCGAACCGCAGCTGAAGGTCTCCGAGCGCGGCCGCGTGCTGGTGCTGGAGATGAACCGCCCGGAAGCACGCAACGCGATGTCACTGCGGATGGCGCACGAGATCGCCGATGCGCTCGACCAGCTGGACAGCAGGTCCGACCTGAGCGTCGGCGTGATCACCGGCGCGAACCGGACGTTCTGCTCGGGAATGGACCTCAAGGGGTTCGCCCGCGGCGAGCGGCCGGTGGTGGAAGGCCGCGGTTTCGCGGGCCTGGTGCAGCAGCCGCCGCGCAAGCCGCTCATCGCCGCCGTCGAAGGGTACGCCCTGGCCGGTGGCTTCGAAATCGTGCTGGCGTGCGATCTGGTCGTGGCGTCGCGCGAGGCGAAGTTCGGGCTGCCCGAGGTCAAGCGCGGCCTGACCGCCGCGGCGGGGGGCCTGCTGCGGCTGCAGCGTCGCATCCCGTACCACCTGGCCATGGAACTGGTGCTGACCGGCCGGATGTGGCCAGCCACCGAAGCGGCCGAGGTGCACTTGGTCAACCGGCTGGCCGAGCCGGGAAAGGCGCTGGACACCGCGCTGGAGCTGGCCGACGAGATCGCCGCCAACGCACCGCTCGCGCTGGCCGCGTCGAAGCAGGTGATCATGCGCTCGCAGGACTGGTCGCTGGACGAGATGTTCGAACGGCAGCACGAGTACGTGCAGCCGGTACGCGAGTCCGCGGACGCCAAGGAGGGTGCCCGGGCCTTCGTGGAGAAGCGCGCGCCCCGCTGGACCGGCACCTGAGGTCACCGCCCACGGAGAGGTGGCCGGGTTCGCCCGACCACTCTTTTCTGCGGACCAGCGAACCACGCCCGTCGACCGGTCTGGGGCCGACGTGGGCGTCCGTCGAGAAGGCGTCGTGCGGGGGCTGCTCCATGCTGCGGCGGCTGGCCGACGAGCAAGCCGCGGCCCGGCGCGCCGCGGCCCGCCAGCGGATTGCGGATCGCGATGGCGTCGGTCGCGGCCTGCCCCTCCGACGAAGCCCGAGCAGCTGCTCCTTGCTGCCCGGGAGACTCGTGGTTGAGCTTGGTGCGCTCGCGCGCGGCCGCCTCGGCGAACGTCAGGCCCTCCCACTGCCCGAAGTCGGTCTCCAGCAGGCCGGGATGCTGTTCCACGGTCGCTGGCGGGACCCGCCGTCCGCCTCGACGAGGAGCTGCACGCGGCGTGGCTGGGCCTCGGTGGAGGCCGTCTCCAGCGGGATCATGGTCTGTTCCGGCTCGGGCCGCCGCTTCCCCTGCCGCGCGGACCCTCCCGCGGACTGGGAGTCCATGGCCTGATTGCCGCATCCGTCGCTTCGTGGCGGTCGTGGGTGGGCGATCTTGCGGGTAGCTGCTTCTCGCTGCCCGGGAGACTCACCGGCTGAACTCGTCGACCCGATCCGCCTGTGGTCGAGGCGCTGGGGCGGCACGTGCCGCTGCGGGCAGGTCGACCGCCGAGAGGCCGCCGGGCAGCCGCTGAGTGGCCACCGAGCAGCGGCCGCTGACCGCGATGCCGGCCGCGGGGCATCGCGATTCCCGCGTTCCCAGTGATCGCGATGCCACGGTCGTGCGCAGCGGCGACCGCCTCGGAGGCGACTGGTCGGTTCTTCCCAGACAGCCAACGGGCCGGACAACTTCGGCCGGGCTGGACGACACTCCCACAGGTGAGGGAGCCGCGGGAATGTGATGAGGCTCCTTGGCTGGGTACGCCCCAGCGCGCCTCGACTGGGGTGGGCCGTCGGCGGCGTCCACCGCACCACCTTTGCGCCCTGCGGGTCATCGGAGTCCGCGGGACCGCCCGGCCCGCTCGTGCTGGGCTGCCGCGCCCGGCTGCTACTCGGCCTCGCCACGCACCAGCCTGGCGTGCGCCAGCCAGTCCTTCGCCTTCTCCATGTGCGCGATGTCGACGTGCGTGCCGCGGAACCGCACGGCACCGTGCCCCTCGGCGATCGCCTTCTCCACGGTGGCGACGAGTTCTTCGTGGTAGGCGACCTCTTCGTCGGACGGCGTGTACACCTCGTGCACCACCGGCACGTGCGACGGGTGGATGAGGATCTGCCCGCGGAAGCCGAGCTGGAGGCCGTAGTCGGCGAACGCACGCAGTCCCTCGAGATCCTCCAGGTCCTCCCACAGCCCGGTCAGCGGGTGCAGGCCGTACTGACGGCAGGCCAGCAGGATCCGGCTGCGCAAGTACAGCGTCTCGCTGCCCTCGCGCGACTGCCGGTAGCCGACAGCCCTGGCGATGTCCGCATGCTGCGAGGTCGGGCCGATCATCGCCCCGACGCGCGGCGACGCCCCGGCGATCTCCAGCGCGTTGTTGATGGCGTCGACCATCTCCACCGGGACAATCATCTCCAGCCCGTCGGCGCCGTTGCGCGTCTCGAACCAGTCGATCAGGGTCTCCCAGCGCAGCACGTCCGTGGCGTTGCGGATCTTCGGGGTGAACAGGCCGTTCAACTCCGGACCCACCACGGCCTCGAGATCCGCGCCCGCGAGCTTGGTGTCGAGCGCGTTCGGGCGGACGAACAAGCCCACCCGGGACGACTCCTTGCGCAGGTCCGCCAGGATCTGCCGCGCGGTCTCCCTGGCGGACTCCTTCAAGTGCTCGGGTACCGAGTCCTCGAGGTCGACGACGATGCAATCGGCCCCCGACGCCAGCGCCTTGGGCGCCCACGACGGCTTGTGCGCGGGGACGAACAGAACCGAACGGTAGGGATGCACCTTCACGCTCCTCGGCAGGCTCAGCGACCGACCGACGTCCGGTCGTGGGTGTCCGGCGTGACACCGAGCTCGCGCAGCTTGGCCTTCTGCACCCGCTGCGACGGGGTCTTGGGCAGCTCGTCGACGAAGCGCAGATATCGCGGCACGGCGAACGACGGGATCCTGCGGTCGCAGTGCTCCCACAGCTCCTCCGGGGTGATCGGCTCCGAGGTGATCACATAGGCCATCACCTCGTCCTCGCCCGCTTCGGTGTCGGCGGGCACCGCGATCACCGCCGTCTCCAGCACCGCGGGATGCGCCAGGATCGCGGTCTCGATCTCGTAGGAGCTGATGTTCTCGCCGCGCCTGCGCAGCGCGTCCTTGAACCGGTCGACGAAGTAGTACCAGCCCTCCTCGTCGCGCTTGAGCGCATCGCCGGTGTGGAACCACAGGTTGCGCCACGCCTCGACGGTCTTCTCCGGCATGTTGTAGTAGCCCATCGAGCAGATGAACGGCACCTTCGGCCGCACCACCAGCTCACCGATCTGACCGACCGGGACCTCCTCGTCGGTCTCCGGGTCGACCAAGCGCACGTCGAACCACTCGTCCGCGGCGAGACCGGCCGCGCCCGCGGGCCGCGGCTCCCCGTACGGGGAGATGATCGGTGCCGACGTCTCGGTGAGGCCGAAGACCTCGACGAACGCTTCGATGCCGTACCGCTCCTTCATCGGCTCCACCAGCGAGGACGCGGTGGGCGCGGCGAAGACCACCCGGAGCGGGTTGTCGGCGTCGTCCGGGCGTCGCTGCTGCTTCCAGATGAAGTCCATCATCACGCCGATGAAGTTGGTGACCGTCACCCGGCTCTCCCGGATCTGGTCGATCCACCGGCTGGCGGAGAACCGGGGGCGGACCACCACCCGGGCTCCGGCGACCATCGCCGGGTAGGCGGCCATGAACTGGGCGTTGCCGTGGAACAACGGCGTCACCGTCATCCACGCGTCCTCGGCGGTGAGCCGCACCAGGGACACACACTCCTCGGCGAAGAAGAACATCTGCGCGTGCGGCATGGCGACGCCCTTCGACGGGCCCGTCGTCCCCGAGGTGAAGAACACCGAGGCCAAGTCGTGCGGGTACACCTCCGGCAGCTGCACGTCGCTGCCCGCGGGCAACTCGGCCTCCAGCTCGTCCCACGGCGCGGCCTCCCAGCCCGCCTCGCGCAGCACCGCGATCGCCTTGTCCTGCTGTCCGGTGTCGATCACCCAGAACTTGGTGATGTCCTTCGCGGCTTCCTTCACCGCGACGAACCGTTCCGCGTAGACGTCGTCGACGACCGCGAACTTCGCTTCCACCGTGCGCACCTGGTGGGCCAGGAAGTCGTGCTCGTAGGCGGTGTTGATCGGCACCTCGACCATGCCGGCGACGGCACTGCCGACCCAGGTGCGGACGAACCGGGAGGAGTTCGCCGCGACGATGATCACCCGGTCACCTTTGGCCCCGCCGTGCGCGAGGAGGTTGCGTCCCACTCGCTCGGCGGAGGCGAGCATCTCGGCATAGGTCCAGGTCAGGCCCTCCTCGGGGACGTCGAGCCAGACCGCGTCCGGACGCTCGGCGGCCTGGTGACGCAGCACGATCGGCAGCGCCCACTGGGAGCGGTCGGGGAACGTCGGCTTCAGGTCGCGGTAGTAGCGGGTCACTGGTTCCGTCCTTCGTCAACGTTGCGGGCACGGCGGAGTCCGCGGAAGTCGGGCTTGCGCTTCTCCAGGAAGGCACGGGCGCCCTCGAGCATGTCCTCGCTGCCGATGGCCTGGATGAGCGCGCCGAGGTTGGCGGCCATGTTGTCCTTGGACTGGTTCCACCACTGGTTGCTGCTGGTCTTGGCGATCTCGAGGTAGCGAGGGCTGAGCGCGTCGATCTCGTCGAGCCAGCGCTCGACGGCGGCTTCGAGTTCGCCGTCGGGGACCACCTCGTTGACCAGCCCCCACTCCAGCGCTTGACGGGCCGAGTACCGGCGGCACATCATCGCCATTTCCTTGGCCCGGCGCTCACCGATCTGGACGGCCATCAGGTTCGTGGCGCCGAGCACGGGGGCGGAACCGACCTTGGGGCCGGTCTGGCCGAACGTGGAGCGTTCGGTGGCGATGGCGAAGTCACAGGCGACGACGAGTTCGTTTCCGCCGCCCGCGGCGGGACCGTCGACCGCGGCGATCACCGGCCGAGGGCAGGCCCGGATGGTGTCGAGCAGCCGCGCCGACGTGGTGAACAGCCGGCGCAGCTGTTCCGGGTCCGGGTCGCCGAGCTCGGTGAGCGCGCCGCCTGCGCAAAAGCTGCCGCCCGCGCCGGTGATCACCACCGCATGGGCCTCTGCGGCGTCCTCGATCGCGGCGATCATGGTGCGCGCCATCTCGAGGTCGTACGCGTTGCGCCGCTCTGGCGCGTTGATCGTGATCCAGACGACGTTGCGACGTTCGGCCACCTCGATGCTGCCCACGACGCTCCTCACCTAATGATGCTGTTCATAATCAACATTACCCGGAGATCGTGTCCCCAGGCAATGGTGCGACGTGGAAGGCGTCGGCGCCTGCGGAAAGCCGGTGACGAGCGCTGATGGCGGCACCGGAGCCAAGGCCGATTCCGCGGTCCGGCCTCAGCACGACCGGCAGGCACGGGACGTGTCGACGGCAGCTCGGCGCTCCGAACTCGGCACCGACGGCGGGAACGAGCACGTCCTGCGCAGCCCGACGCTCCGCCCTCGACGCCAACGGTGAGAACGGAGGTGGAAACGGAGCTCGTCCTGCGCAGCCAGGCGCGACCTTGGCGCAGCCAGTGAGAACGAGCACGTCCTGCGGAGCCAGGACGCCGGCGTCGGCGCAACCGACGAGCACGCACCACATCCGTCCTCGTACGACCTCGTCCACCAGCGCGCATCCGACAGGTGCGGAACGCATCCACCACACCCCCGCGCCCCGACCTCAACGCAACCGGCGAGCACGGAACGCGTCGACCGCGGCCCGGTGCTCCGGCCGGGCGAACAGCAGGGCGATCGCCTCCACCGACTCGGGGTAGCCGACTTCGGTCCCCCGGTTGATGAACGCCTTGCCCACCTGGACGGCCAGCGGTGGGTTGGCCGCGATTTCCTCGGCGAGCGCGACCGCCGCCGGGACCAGGTCGTCGTCGGAATGCACCTGGCAGACCAGTCCCATCGACCGGGCTTCGTGCGCGTCGACGGTGCGGCCGCTCAGCGCCAGGTACCGGGTGTGGTGGCGCCCGATCACGTCCGGGCCGCGGATGATCCCGTAGCCCGGCATGAGGCCGACCGTCACCTCCTTGAAGGAGAACTGAGCCGACTCCGCGGCGTACGCGATGTCGCACGCCAAGGTCAGCTCGGTCCCACCACCGAACGCGATCCCGTTGACCGCCGCGATGACCGGGATGGCGCACTTCTCCACGGCGTGGAACGCCTCGTACACCCGCAGCAGGTGCGGACGGACCAGGTTCACGTCGCCGTCGAGGTCGTGGAACATGTCGATGTCGCCACCGGCGGAGAACGCGCGTCCCTCTCCCGTCAGCACGACCGCGCGGTGCTCGTCGTCGTCCTTGCCGAGAGTGCGCATGAGCCGGGTCAGCTCGGCGAACCACAGCTGGTCCATCGCGTTGAGCTTCTCCGGGCGGCACATGGTCACCAGCAGCACGCCGGGTGCCGGCGATTCCAGCCGGAACCGCTCGTAGCCCCGCAGGTGTTCGGGCAGATCGGTCACCGGGCCGCCTCCCGGTCCCAGGTGTCCGGCGTGACGCCCTCGGCGCGCAGCTTGTACTTCTCCACCCGCTGGCTCGGGGTGAGCGGCAACGCCTCGACCACCCGGACGTAACGCGGCACAGCGAAGGCGGTCAGCCTGCCCCGGCAGAACTCCACCAGGGCAGCCGGGTCGATCTCCGCGCCCGGCGCCGGGACGACCGCGACCATGACCTCTTCCTCGGACAACTCGGAGGCCACACCGTAGGCCGCGACCTGGCCGACGTCCGGGTGCTCGGCGATGACCCGCTCGACCTCCCAGGTCGAAATGTTCTCGCCGCGCCTGCGCACGGTGTCCTTGGCCCGGTCGAGGAAAGTGAGGAAGCCGTCCTCGTCCAGGACGCCACGGTCGCCGGTGTGGAACCACAGGTTGCGCCACGCCTTGACGGTCGCGGCCGGGTCGCCCTCGTAGCCGTCGAACATCCAGCCCGGCTTCTTCGGCCGGACCACGATCTCCCCCGGAGTGCCCGGCGGCACCGGTCGGTCCAGCTCGTCCACCACCGCGACCGTGTAGATCGGCGACTCCTGTCCCGCGGTGCCGATCCGGCGCCGCTCCGGCGGCATCTCGCAGACCAGGGACACCTCGGTGCTGCCGTAGATCTCGGTCAGCCGCACCCCGAAGCGCTGTTCGAACTCGGTGAAGATCTCCTTCGGGCACGGTGCCCCGAACGCCACCCGCACCGGGTTGTCGCGGTCGTCGTCCCGAGCAGGCTGCTTGGCCAGGATGCTCATCATCGCGCCCTGGTAGTTGAACGCGGTGATCCCCTCGCGACGGCAGATGTCCCAGAAGCCGGACGCGGTGAACTTGCGGTGCATGAGGACGCGCGCCCCCGCGTCGAACCCGGTCATGACCGAGCAGTACCGCGCGTTGGCGTGGTAGAGCGGGAACACGCTGTAGAGGCGGTCGTCGGAGGTGTAACCCATCAGCTCGGTGGTGTGCCTGGCGAGGTTGACGTTGGCCCGGTGGCTGAGCCGGACTCCCTTGGGCGGCCCGGTGGTCCCGGAGGTGTAGAGCACCACCGCGGTGCTCCCGGGGTCGACCGCGGGCAGGTCGCGGGGCGAAGTCGCGAGAAGATCGGTGAACGGCGTCGTGCGCAGGCCGGTGTCGGCGGGCTCGGCGGCCGGGGTGCCCGGCAGCGGGTCGAGCAGCAGCAGGTGCTGCAGCTGCAGCTCCCCTCCGTCGCTGCGCGCCTGGGCCATCGCTCTGGCCAGAAGCGGCACCAGGTCCGGCGCGCACACCGCAGCGCGAACCCGGGACAGCACCAGGCAGTGGGCCAGCGCGACCGGCCCCGCGGCCGGATTGAGCGGCACTTCGACCAGACCCGCGCGAGCGATACCGAACCACGCCTGCAACGACGCCACCCGAGCCGGGGTCAGCACCGCGACCCGCTCGCCGGGCTGCAAACCGAGATCCAGCAAGCCCGCCGCGACGCTCGAGGCGTGCGCGTCCAGGTCCCGCACACCCACCTGCTCGTCCTCGATCACCACCTCGGCGCCCTTGCGTGCCGGGTCGGCCGCCACCGCGGCCAGCCACTCACCGAGACTCACGTCGTGCTCCACCTGCGCTCCTTCGTCACACGTCGTCACGAACGGGCAGGGCCGCCTCGTCCGTCGCCTGCCAGCCGGGTCGAGTCATGGGAGGCCGTCACCTCGGTCGGGACGACCTCGATCACCACGCGATTGGGGCTGTCCAAGAGCCGGACGAACGCTTCCGGGTCGCCGGGCGCCAGGCGCGGGGCCAGCCGACGCACCCGATCCATCACCACGGCTCGATCACGGTGCACCCGGGCCCGGCCGCGCAACGCGACCATGCGCCTGCCGGGTAGGCCGGTGCCCGCACTGGACACCACCACCGCAACCCGTGGATCGGCGTCCACGCCACGCACCTGGCGCCGGCCTTCCACCGTGGCGAACCAGAAATGACCGTGCTCGTCGACCAGGTAGCTGAGCACCACCGCGGTCGGCAAGCCGTCCTCGAGGAACGACAGCACGCATTCGGTCTGCTCGGCGAACAGCTCCGCCCTGCCCTCCGGAGCCAACCTGGCCCGGGACAAGTCCTCGATGTCCTTCGCTCCGGGCAGGTCGTCGGCATCCTCAGACGCCATCCAGCGCCGCCTCCCCGAGCATGGCGTGCACGATCGCCTTGCTGTCGCGGGCTTCGTCGGCGGTGCCCGTCCACACCGTCTCGCCACGGCTGACGACGGCGACGGTGTCCGCGATGCGCAGCCCGGCTTCGGCGTTCTGCTCGACCATGAGGATGCCGATCCCGGTGTCGGCCATCGCGCGGACGCTGGAGAGCACCCGCTCGACCATGGCGGGCGCCAGCCCCATGGACGGTTCGTCCATCAGCATGAGCTTGGGCCTGGACATCAACGCGCGGCCGAACGCCAGCATCTGCTGTTCGCCACCGCTGAGCAGGCCGGCCTGCGCATGCCTGCGCTCGGCGAGAATCGGGAACGTCTGGTAGATCTCCTCGATCCCCTTCTCGACCGAGCCCTTCGGGGCGGCGTACCCGCCCATGCGCAAGTTCTCCTCGACGGTGAGCGGAAGGAAGATCTTGCGGCCCTCCGGCACCAGCACCATGCCGCGCCGCACCACCCGGTGGGCGGCCATCCCGGTGATGTCGCGGCCGTCGAACCACACCGACCCGGCGTCGGGTTTGTGGAACCCGGCGATGGCGCGCAGGCTCGTGGTCTTGCCCGCGCCGTTGGCGCCGAGCACCAACGTCACCTGCCCCGCGGTGGCGGTCAACGACACCCCGTGGACCGCGCGTACCGGCCCGTAACTGACGTGCAGATCGGTGACCTCAAGCATCGGCCGCCGCCCCCTTCCCCAAGTACGCCTCCTGGACGGCGGGATGCCGGACCACGTCCTGCGGCTCGCCTTCGGCGATGAGCTTCCCGACGTTCATCGCGAACAGGTAGTCGCAGGTCTCGACCATCATTTCCACGTCGTGCTCGACGATGAACTGGGTGATCCCCTCGTCGCACAGCTGCCGCATCAGCTTGCCGATCTCCTTGCGCTCCGCGGTGTTCATGCCCGCGGTGGGCTCGTCCAAAAGCAGCAGCCGGGGACGGCCGATGATGGCGCGGGCGAACTCCACCCTGCGCTGCATGCCGTACGACAGCTCGTCGGGGCGCAGCTGCGCCACCTCCCGCACGCCGACCCGTTCCATCACCTCGTCGACCTGCATCGCCGTCTCCTTGCGGGTCTGCTTGGGCAGCGCGTCGAGGCCGAGCAGGATGTTGTCGCGGACCGAGCGGTCGTCGAGCAGGCGCACGGTCTGGAACGTGCGCGAAATGCCCATACGGTGCACGTTCCGCGCCGGGACCCTGGTGTAGTCCTTGCCGTCCAGCAGGAACCGGCCCCGGGTCGACGGCGTCAGCCTGGTCATCGCCCCCAGCAAGGTCGACTTGCCCGACCCGTTGGGGCCGATCACGCCGTAGATGTTCCCTTCGTACATCTCCAGGGTGATGCCGTCGACGGCCTTGACGCCGCCGAAGTGCACGGCCACGTCCTCCATGGCGAGCAGCGCCGTCTGCCTGCCCACTGCGCTTTCAGCCATCCGTCAGCCCTTCTCCTGCAGCACGGCCATGCGGGCACGCTCCTGCCGGGTGCGCAAGCGATGGACGAGGTCCTTGATCAGGCCGAGCACACCGTTGGGCAGGTAGATCGCGGCCACCGCCACCAGAAACCCGTAGACGACCTTCTCCCACTCCTGCACGAACGAGATGACCGTCGGCAGCCAGACGAAGATGACCGCGCCGATGAACGCCCCCAGCCAGGACCGGGCGCCGCCGACGATGATCGCCGTCAACGCGAGAACCACCATGTGGAAGTTCACTTCCGCCGGCGTGATGGTGGACCGCAGCAGCGTGGTGATCGCACCGGCCAGACCGCCGATGACCCCGGAAATGGCGAACGACGCCAGCCGGTACCTGGCCACGTCGATGCCCATGGCGGTGGCCAGTTCCGGGTCTTCGCGGACGGTGTCGACGCGCCTGCCCATCCCTTTCGCCTCGGTCCACACCAGCACGGCCACCACCACGACCACGACCGCCAGGATGTGGCCGGTGTCGATCTCGCCGAGCGCGCCGAACAGGCCACCCGGCCCGCCGGTGAGTTCCCCGCCGTTGACCGCCACCACCGAGACGATCAGCGTGAACGCGATCGTCGCCATGCCCATGTACAGGCCGGTCAGCCGCTGCACCACCAGGCCGAGCGCGAAGACCACGACGCCGGCGAGCACCGCGCCGAGCGCGACCGACGGCCACGTGGTCCAGCCCAGGTGGACCATGGCGATGGCGGCGGTGTAGCCGCCGATACCGAAGGCGCCGACCCCGGCGAAGGAGAAGACTCCGAAGCGGATCGGCACCTGGATGCTCAACGCCAGCAGCAGCGTGGTGAGCGTCGTCTGGATCAGCACGACGTTCATCGCGTACCAGTCGCTCATGTGCGGCGCACCTCCTTGCGGCCCAGCAGGCCCTGGGGCCGGGCGAGCAGGATCAGGAAGATCAGACCGAACGAGACGGCGTCCACCCAGGTGCCGTAGTTGAGGTTCAGCACGAGCGTCTCGGCCCCGGCCAGGACGTACGCGCCGATGACCGTGCCTGCCATCGAGCCGAGGCCGCCGAGCACGATGATCGCGAACGCCTTGATGAGCAGCTGGTCTCCGGTCTCCGGGGCGATGGCACCGAGCTGGAAGGTCAGCAGCGCCCCGGCGAGGCCGGCCAGTGCCCCGGCCGTGGCCATGGTGCCGAACGCCAGGGCGGTCCGGTTGACGCCCATGCCCGCGGCGGTCTCCGCGTCGACCCCGATCGCGCGCAGTGCAAGGCCCTGCCGGGACCGCCGCACCCAGACGGTCAGGCCGATCCCGATGGCCAGGCCGGACACGATGATGACGGCCGACGTGGTGGTCAGCCGCAATCCGAAGACGTCCATGACCTCGGCGTCGTAACTGGAATTGAAGCCGAACGGGCTGGAGCGGGTCTGGTGCTGGGCGAGCGCCAGCGGGATGGCGGCGACCCCGATGCCGCCGATGAGGATGCGCATCTCGGCGGCGTGCTGGTTCTTCGACCGCTTGAGGATCGGCTGGAAGGCCAGCAGCTGGGTGAGCGCCGCGATGGCCGCCCCGACCAGCACCGAGACCGCCACGACCGGCAGGAACGGCAGCTCGGTCTCCCGCGTGACGAGATGGCCGACGAACGCGGAGAACATGAACGTGGCCCCGTGCGCGAAGTTGAGGATGCCGATGGTCCCCCACACCAAGGCCATGCCCAGCGCGAACAACAGGTAGATCGAGCCAAGCGTGACGACGTTCAGCAGGTCTTGCACGTTGCTTCCCCTCGGGTAGGGGCGAGAGACCGCCCCGC